>JAAYXX010000154.1 GCA_012515695.1 Chloroflexota bacterium | reverse complement strand
ATTCTGTAGTGCACTGGCACTTTTTCAACCACCAGCCTGGCACTTTAGTGCTAGATGTTCGGCACGGGCCGCAGCCACAGCGGGTTACCCAGATTAAAATTCATCAACTGCCTACGAGATGGCGTGTCGGGTTGCCGAAGTAGATAGTAAATCTCCAAGCCGCCGGCGGGCCTGCCCGGTGACTCTGACCAAATGTACCGCTATATAGGAGGCGTACCTGTGAAATATCGAGAACTGGGGCGAACGGGCCTCTTGATCAGCGAAGTGGGCTACGGGGGTTGGGGTATCGGGGGCTGGGGCCCCAGAGATGACAACGAGGCCCTCACCTCTCTACGCCGCGCCTTTGATCTAGGGGTCAACTTTTTCGATACGGCAGCGGGCTATGGCGGAGGACATAGCGAAACCCTGATCGGCAAGGCGTTCAAAGGCATGCGGGATAAGGTCATTATCGCCAGCAAGATACCGCCCAAGACGCACCGTTGGCCGGTCAAGGACAGCGACCCGCTGCAAGAGACGTTCCCCCCCGAATGGATCATCGAAAGCACGGAGCAATCTCTGCGAAACCTTGACACCGATTATCTGGACCTGCAACAGCTCCATGCCTGGACACCGGCCTATCTTGCACAGCCCGAGTGGCGAGAAGCGCTACTGCAACTGCAACAGCAAGGCCAAGTCCGGGCGTTTGGCGTTTCGGCCAATGATTGGGACCCCTACGGCGCTGTGGGCCTGGCAAAATCCGGGTTGGTGGATAGCATTCAGGTGGTTTTCAACATCTTTGAGCAGCGGCCAGCCGAACAATTGCTGCCCGCGGCAGAGGCTGCGGGGGTCGGAATCATCGCCCGGGTGCCGTTCGAAGAAGGGTTGCTCACTGGCACAATAGGTCCCGATACCCGCTTCCCTGAAGGCGACTGGCGCGCCAAGTGGTTAACCCCTGAGCGGCTGGCAGAGGGCGCGCAACGGGTGAAAGAGTTGGAGCGATTCTTGGGGCCAGATTGCCCTACGTTGGCGGCCCTCGCGCTCAAGTTCATCCTCAGTCACAGCGCCGTCTCGACGACTATTCCAGGGATGCGCCGGGTGGCCCATGTGGAAGCGAACGTGAGCGTGTCGGATGGGCGTCCGCTGCCGCCAGAGGTCCTTGAGGAGTTGAAGCAGCATAGCCTTGTGCATGGCTGGAAGTACCCCTGGAGCTGCGATTAACCGCGCAACCTTGAGATTCAAAAAATGGTTCCGTACCTGTCGTCCAGCCCCAACCTGCGGGTTGGGGAAAAACTCGCTAATGAGTTCTAACAAAATAGCTCGGTAACAGCCATTAGGATGGGCGGTTGAAACCGCAGCAACCCTTGCGTCGCCATGCATGGCGCACCTGCCTTCGCAGGTTCGCTTCCCAGCCGCCGAAGGGCGGCGCGCCAACTAGTTGGCGATTGCAAACGTTGGTGCAGTTTCAACTGCCTAGTGCGGCAGATGTCGAACGTTACAGCGTTTGTTTTTGATACCAAGCGGTAGAGACCATCACGGAGCTGTGGGCACGACGGACGGACTCGCCACAGGAGCATTATCATGGATATTCGCACTTTTAACCGCATGGCCTGGAATGCTCAGGTAGAAAAGGGCAACCCCTGGACTGTGCCCGTCAGCCCGGAGGTGATCGCCGACGCCCGCCAGGGGCGCTGGCAGATCATCCTCACCCCACTCAAGCCCGTGCCACGTGACTGGTTTCCGCCGTTGCCCGGCTGCGACGTGCTTTGCCTGGCCTCTGGTGGGGGGCAACAGGGGCCAATT
>JAAYXX010000153.1 GCA_012515695.1 Chloroflexota bacterium | reverse complement strand
AGGCCCTTTCCAAAGGACAGAGGCGACAACTCTGTCTGTAGGAGAGATCGCACCCTCAGGAGGGATTCCGGCTAAGGAGCGAGTCGAAGGAAAGTGATCCGAGGTCACTTGGGGTTCTGCACTTTTTATATACCTTTACAAGAACAGCCACGCCGCAATTGGCGTGGCTGTTTTGCATATTCCGATACCACCGCTACTGGAAGTAGCGCCTACTGGCAGTAGCGCCGCTACTGCATCGCCATCTTGATCCGCTTTTGCTCCCTGCCGCGCTCGTGCTTGTCCAAAATGACCTTGCGGATGCGAAAGCTCTGCGGGGTCACTTCTAGCAGTTCGTCATCGCCCAGATACTCGATGGCTTCATCCAGGCTCATCTCGCGGGGCGCGTTCAGACGCACTTCGATGTCTCGCGTAGACTGGCGCATGTTGGTCAGATGCTTGCGCTTGACCACATTAACAGCAATATCCACTGGCCGCTGATTTTCGCCCACTACCATCCCTTCATAGACCGTCACGCCAGGGGTCACAAACAACACGCCCCGCTCTTCGGCGTTCTTTAGCCCAAAGCTGGTGGTCTGCCCCGCCTCCGAGGCGATCAACGAGCCGCTCGTGCGCGCGGGAATCTCGCCCACGGCGGGCATATAGGCGTGGAACAGCGAGTGCATCACCCCCATGCCGCGTGTAGCGGTAAGGAACTGGTAGCGGAACCCCAGCAGCCCCCGCGTGGGCACCAGATAGCTGAGATGGACGCTGCCATCGCCCTTGTCGAGCATGTTGAGCATTTGCCCGCGACGGCTGCCCAGCATCTCTACGACGATGCCCACCGTTTCGGGCGATGTTTCGATCTGCACTTCCTCGAATGGTTCCAACAAGTGCCCCTGGTCGTCCTCGTGCATCAGCACGGTGGGCCGCGAAATCTGGAACTCGTACCCTTCACGGCGCATGTTCTCGATCAGAATAGCCAGGTGCAACTCGCCGCGCCCCGATACCTCAAAGGTGTCCGGGCTGTCTGTCTCGGCCACTCGCAGGGCCACATCATGACGCAATTCCTCGAACAGCCGCTCGCGCAGCTTGCGCGACGTGCTCCAACGCCCCTCGGTTCCCGCCAGCGGCGACGTGTTGACCCCAAAGGTCATGCGTACTGTCGGCTCCTCAACGTGGATCACCGGCAGCGCCTGGGGATACTCCGCGTCGGCCAGCGTCTCGCCAATGGCCACATCCTCCAGCCCCGCCACCACAGCGATGTCACCTGCCTCGACAGCATTCACATCGATGCGGCGCAGACCGTCGTATATCTGCAAGTAGCGGGCCTTTTCGGGTATCAACGAGCCGTCGCGGGTAATCCGCATCAGGTCTTGCCCGGCCAGCATCCGCCCGCTGGTAATGCGCCCGATGGCTGTGCTGCCCCGGTGCTCATCATAGTCCAGCGTAGTCACCAACATTTGCAGCGGCGCGTCAGGGTCTACCCTGGGGGCCGGGATGTAGCGCAAGATCGCGTCGAACAAAGGTTGCAGGTCGGGGCCGAGATCGGGCGTCAACCCGGCCTGCCCGGTCAATGCATTGGTATAGATTACGCGGAAATCGGCCTGCTCATCGGTTGCGCCCAACTCCAGGAACAGATCAAAGGTGCGGTTCAGCGTGTCGTTCGGATCGGCTCCCTTGCGATCCACCTTGTTGATCACGACCACGACCTTGTGGTTCATCGCCAGCGCCTTTTTCAAGACGAAACGGGTCTGTGGCATCGGGCCTTCTGCCGCGTCCACCAGCAGCAATACCCCGTCTACCATGTTGAGCACGCGCTCTACCTGCCCGCCGAAATCGGCATGGCCGGGAGTGTCCACGATGTTGATCTTGACCTGCTGCGAAATGACAGGGT
Organism: Chloroflexota bacterium; assembly: GCA_012515695.1. Classification (GTDB taxonomy): domain Bacteria; phylum Chloroflexota; class Anaerolineae; order UBA1429; family UBA1429; genus JAAYXX01. Next base: position 594 of record JAAYXX010000153.1, on the reverse strand, counting down.
CCCAGATGGTAATGGCCGTATTTTTAGCCAGAATGGTGATCCCCCGCTCTCGCTCCAGGGCGTTCGAGTCCATCACTCGCGTGGCTACCTGCTGGTTTTCGCGAAAGACGCGGGCCTGCCGCAGCATACCATCCACCAGGGTGGTCTTGCCATGGTCTACGTGCGCGATAATAGCCACATTCCGCAAGTTGTTGTGTTCAATTAGCATCTATCATTACTCTCGATCTTTTGGCATAAAAAACCCCGGCCACTTGGGGCCGAGGTGCCTCATTGGACCTGTCGAACGTTTAATTCTAGCACAAGAGCGTCGCGTGTCAATTTTGGCCGACGGTGATAAATCGTTTGGCACAGCCATCAGGATGGGCGGCCCCACCTGAGACTGAATGCCCCAGGTGGGGATTGGACCGCCGCCATCCTTGGCTAATGGTGCTAACTTTTCGCAGATCAAGTGCTGGGGCAAGATCGGGGTTGCCCTCATCCGCCCTTCGGGCACCGGCATACATGCCGCTTTCTCCCGGGGGGAGAAGGCGAGCAAGCGCGGCAATATGCCATCGGCATACATGCCGCCCTCTCCCCCCGGGAGAGTGCGGCTTT
>JAAYXX010000152.1 GCA_012515695.1 Chloroflexota bacterium | reverse complement strand
GTTTATGAGTTTTAACAAAATAGCTCGGTAACCGAGGCAGCGCTGGCCTTGCTACTGCTCGCTCGGCCCAGCCAGCGGCATATATGCCGAGGAATGAATTCCCAGGCTGCTGAAAGAGGAAACCCGTTGAAACGGGTTGGCTATTCTGTAGTGCACTTTGCACTTTTACAACCACCAGCCTGGCACTTTAGTGCTAGGTGTTCGGCGCGGGCCGCAGCCACAGCGGGTTACCCAGATTAATAGTTAAAACTCATCAACTGCCTACGAGCACGCCGGATTACCAAGGTAAACAGAAATCCCCATGCTACAGGTCGAGGGAGCAGATCAGGCTGGACGCGATGACGCGGTATCCCAATCGCTGGTAGAGGCGCAGCGCGTTCTCGTTCGTGGCGCGTACCTGCAACCGGGCTTCTTCCATCCCGCGCTCTTGCAGCAGGCGCAGAGCCGTGGCGATGCAGGCCGAGGCGATACCCTGGCCCTGCCAGCTTGCCACGCAAAAGATTTCCTCGGTGTAGGCGGACTGGCGCCCTGTGCGGGCGTTGGCGTAGGGGTCGAAATAGATCAGCACGCTGCCCACCACTTGCCCTGCAGCCAGCGCGCTGGCGCTGACGAGGCCGCAAGGCCATAGCACCTGCTGGAGAAAATGCTGCAACCCCTCCAGGCTCCAGGGCGCTTCGGGAAAGGCCGAATTCCTGGCCCGCAAATAGTCGCGCTGCTCTGCCTCCTCGCGCATCTCCCATTGTCGCACCTCGACGCCCGCCGGAACCGGCAAGACCGGCATTGGCGTAGACAGGTCGCGGGCCATCTGAAAGACATTCCAGGTATTCACCCAACCTTTGCCGTGGACATAATCGAGGATAGGCGTCTCGACGGGCAGCAGCTCGGTGGAGAGCTGCGCGCGGCGTGGGCTGCCTTGTCGCTGTGGCAGGGTCGCCCAAATCTGGCGGGCGCGCGCCAACAGTCGGGTATAGAGCGCGTCCAGAACGGGGGTCGGGTCGTCCAGGACGGGGTCATAGACCAGCGCCGACCAAAACTGGTGCGGCTCGTCGGTCTCGTCGCCCTCTATCGGGCGGGGGAACAGGGGAGCGTAGGCCAGCAATCGCCCCGATTGGTCACATGCCAGCAGGATATTCTGCCCTCCGGCGAATGCAGGATCGCCGTACATCTCGGCGGGCACGACCGCCACGCCGGGGAATGCGCTGGCATAGCGCACCTGCAGGTCTACGATGGCGGCGGCATCCTCTGACGTGTAGGGACGGATTACCAGACTTGGCATGTTCTACCTCCTGCGGGCGCTATGGGCCAGGTATGCGCCGCCCTTGGGTTTGGCGCTGGTTGCAATGGACGCATTATCCGTCCGGCGTCGGAGACTGTCAAGCATGGCGATAGGTGGGTGCGGGGAACAAAAAAAGCCCCACCAATGATGGCGGGGCTAAAAAAGTGCAGAACCCCAAGTGACCTCGGATCACTTTCCTTCGACTCGCTCCTTAGCCGGAATCCCTCCTGAGGGTGCGATCTCTCCTACAGACAGAGTTGTCGCCTCTGTCCTTTGGAAAGGGCCT
>JAAYXX010000151.1 GCA_012515695.1 Chloroflexota bacterium | reverse complement strand
TTGTTCACGTCGGTGATCTTGCCCTGTGGGCTGATCGTAACCATCGGGTCCAGGCTGGCTTCGATCAGGCTGCGCGCATAGAGCGAGGCCGCATGCAATTCGGCTGTCCGCTCCTCAACTCGCCTTTCCAGGTCAGCCTTGGCCTCGCGCAGCACATCCTCGGCCCGCTTGCGTTCGGTGATATCCAGTCCCATGCCAATCAAACAGGGGGCACCGTCCATCTCGACCAACAGCCCGGTAAAATAATAGGGGATTTTGTGCCCATCTTTGGAGACAAACTCGGCCTCCGCCCAAGACTCGCCCCTGGCAAATACCTCTGCGCCGCGCTGTTCGATCAGGCGTTTGTCTTCATCGACAAAAAAGTCTGTCAAGGTCATTCGCGCAAGTTCTTCAGCCGAGTATCCCGAGACCCGCTCAAAGTTCTTGTTCCACTTGATCAAGCGCCCCTGGGCGTCAAAGATGTAAAAGACGCCCGACATAACCTCAATCACCTTCTCTGAGGTGAGCTTTTCTCGGTGCAGTTCCGCCGTCCGCTCGGCCACGCGCCGTTCCAGCGTCTCGTTGCTCTCTCGCAACGCCGCCTCTGCGTTGATGCGCTCGGTGATATCTATGCCCACCTCCAGGATGAGAGGAGAGCCATCCGAGTCCTTGAACGGGTAATCATAGATGTCATAGGTGCGAGTGTCCGGGCCGACCCACTCCCATCGGTGGGGAGCCTGGGTTTCCATGACTCGGTACGTCTCACAGTTCTTGCAAGGCTCGCTGTAGCCGAACAGATACTCATAACACCGCTTGTCGCCAGCATCGCCAAATCGCTCGCGGAAGAACCGGTTGGCAAAGGGCACGTGATAGTCTGCCGACAGCAGAATAACGTAAACCGGCAGCGTCTCCAATACATCATAGAGACGCTGCCGGGCAGCACCCAAAGCAACCTCCACGTCGCGATGGCTAGCGGAGGCCGCTTCCAATTCCGCAACTCGACGACGCAAGGCAGCTACTTCGCTTCTCAACTGGTTCACTTCGGGAATGTCCACCCAGCCATCTCCTACCATGATACGAGAGTGGTCAGCAACGCAACATCTGTTCTTTCCATTCCTCTGCGTGACTGTTCCACGCAAGCACCAGTCCACAAGTAACCGCTATCTATTCTACTGCGTTTCAGGTTTTTTTCAAGCCCATATATATCGGCAAGTGTATCCAGGTTTTTGGTGGTCACGGCGAGGTGATATGCCAGATGAAACGAAAACCGGGTAGGAGAGCCGTCAGGCTCCTTCCTACCCGGTTCTACACTCGGGGGATTTCGCGGGGAATACTGGTCTCCCTTAGCCCTTCATGCCGGTGATGGTAATGCCCTCGACAAAGTATCGCTGGGTGAAAAAGAACAAGACGACAATGGGCAACGCGATCACCAATGAAGCCGCCATTGTGATGTTCTGGGTCATGCTGCCCACCACGCCGGGCGGCAGGTCCCCGGCAATCTCGGCCCGTAGGGCGTGCAGCGCCAGGGCAAAGGGCCACATGGCCCGCCGCGACAGGTAGATATACGGCCCGAAAAAGTCGTTCCAGCCCCCCATAAAGCTAAAGAGAAAGATGGTTGCCAGCGCGGGCGACGCCAATGGGATCATCACCTGCGCGAAAATCCGAAGCTCGGAAGCGCCATCCACGCGCGCCGCATCCAGCAAGTCGTCGGGGATCGTCTTGAAGAACTGGCGCAACAGGAAAATGTTCCAGGCCCCACCGCCAAGCCAGGGCGGAATGAGAAAAGGCCCAAAGGTGTTGATCAGCTTGAGATTGTAGAATGTCAGATAGACGGGAATCAGCGTGACAAACCCCGGCAACATGATCGTGGATAGCACCAGCAGGAATAGCGCGTCGCGCACAGGAGACTTGAGCTTGGCAAAGGCATACGCCGTAAGTGACGCGCTGCAAACACACCCCACCGCCCCGCCGAACGCGATGATAATAGTATTCCGCAAGTGGATAAAAAAGTCCCAGTTCTTGAATACCGGCACATAGTTCTCCCACTGCGGGTCGGGCGGCCAGAACACGGGCGGGTAGGCCACCACCTCTTTGAACGTCTTGAGCGAAGTTGCCAGGGCCCAAAACAGAGGCATGATGGTCACACACGAGATCACTGTCAGCAGAAAATATAAAAGTATCGTTCGCAGATCAATGCGCAAGCGCGAACGGGTTTCATCGGCCCACGTTTTTTGGCTCTTTTCGACTCGGAGTGCTGCCATGGATTGCTCCTTATGACCGCGCTAAATCTGCTCATAGTGTACCCAATGACGGGCACCCAAAAAGTTTAGCAGGGTAATCAACATGACGATGGCAAAGATCACCCAGGCAACGGCGCTGGCATAGCCCATCCCTCCGGCTGTGCCCACGCCCGTCCCCCCGAAAGCGTTCCCATAGACCAGCGTTCCCAAAAAGATGCTGCGCTGCAATGGGAGCGATT
>JAAYXX010000150.1 GCA_012515695.1 Chloroflexota bacterium | reverse complement strand
ATCGCCGTTTTTGGGCGGCAACAGGGTGCGGGATATTTGTCTCTGATGACGAGGGCCAGACCTGGCGGCAACGCCTCACCGGCCTGACCACCCCCCTCCTGAGCGCGCTGGCCGTTGCCCCAAACGGCGCCCTGTTCGCCGGTGGACTGGCGAGCGATCTGTTCTCTTCGTTCAACTTTGGCGAGAAGTGGCAGGCTGGCCTGGTTCCTGAGGAACTGCGCGGCCCTGTGACCATCATGCTGGCCGCGCCCAACTTTGCCAAGAATGGAACGGCTTTTGCCGCCACAGACGGGGGCGGGCTGCTCGTCACGCGCAACTCGGGCAAGAGCTGGGAAGACAGCAGCTTTGGCCTGGGGGAGGATAATGTCCTGGCGCTGGCTACCACGAACGATTGGTCAGAGCGCGAGATCATGTTCGCCGCCACCATCGAAGGGGTCTTTGTCTCGCGGAACGGCGGGCGCGCCTGGCGCGAAACCGAGCTGCTGATGGATGATGACGTGGTGGACGTGCTGGCTATCAGCCCGGATTTTGACCAGGATCAGACGGTATACGCAGGCACCGAAAGCGGCAGCCTGTACTGCTCGGAGGATGGTGGCCGCACGTGGGACCAACTCCAGGCGCGAATAGGCGATGGACCGGTGAACGCGCTCTGGCTGTCTCCCGAGTTCGGGGAAAATGGCCGCATGTTGGCCGGAGTCGGCTCTCGGGTGTATGTCTCCAACGATCGCGGCGAATCGTGGGAGTTGGACACGGAAATGCCTGGCGCCGTGCTGGCGCTGGCCGGGGATAGCAACGTTGTGCTGGCCGGGCTGTACGACGCTGGCGTCTGGAAGTCTACCAATGGCGGGTTGACCTGGGCTTCCTCCTCAGAGGGCATGGCAGCCCGTGGTTTCGCCCAGCTTGTCCCGGCAGGGAACAAGCTCTACGCCTTGGGGCCCCAAGAAGGGCTGTGGGTGTCGGAAAATGACGGGCAGAGCTGGCACAAGCTGAACGCGCTGGACGAATACGTCCCTCTGGCCGATTTTGCCATCCAGGATCAAGTTCTGCTGGTAACCAGCCAGGAGAGCGGCATCCTACGCTCTACCGACGGCGGCAAGACCTGGGCAGTCGCCGATCCCCAGCCAAACGTGCAGGCCATCGCGATGGTTGCCAACGAGCCATTTGGCTGGGCAGGCACGTCCGAAGGCAAGTTGCTGTCGACAAAAGATAGCGGCGCGACGTGGCAGGCTGTGGAATGCCCGTGTGAAGGCCAGGAGATTCTCTCCATCGCCCCTTCTACCACGTATAACCAGGATCATACCGTGTTGATGGGCACTGCAATCGCGTCTACCAACGAAAAGCAGGCACGCGTCGCCCTGTGGCGCTCCACAAACGGCGGAGAGACTTGGCGACAGCTTACGACCCAGACGACGCCGGCCCGATGGCTGGATATCGCCGTGCCCGTGGGGGTAGAGGAAAAGGCCACGGAGCAGGCGGTGTTGGCGACAGGCGCTTATTGCCTGCGTCCGCTCCGTCGAGCCAAGGATGTGTGGATCAGCACGCACGTAGACCCCGCTGGCTCTAACACTCTGAGCGTCACCGCGCTGGGCGAGGTGGACAACGGCGGAATGATCCTCGCCGCCACCGGATCGGGAATATTCCACTCTCTGGACGGGGGCCGCACCTGGCAGCCTTTCCAGGAAGGAATAGAGGGCAGCAGCTTTATCAGCATCACAGCCACGATGCAAGACGGCAAGGCGGCACTGTACGCCCTTAGCCTCGGCGGCATCCTCTGGAAACGCGAACTGTCCTGACCTCGTAAAAGCTACAAGGGGAGGCTTTGTTACGCCGGGCCTCCCCTTCTTTTTTGTCCCCAATCGGGTCCAACCCACAGGCGCGGTACACCCATCGCCAGCGCACCTGCTACTATAGCGACCATTCCGTCCCGCCTTTTCGGCCAGGCCCGACTGTAGTATAATCTTGGCGAATGTGACTGTCTGCCGGGAAGAGGAGAACATGGACAAAACGTACGTGGCCCTTGATCTAGAGTTCACCGGCCTTGACCCCCAACGAGACGAGATTATCGAGATCGGGATGGTGCGCTTTCGGGGGGATGAAGTGCTGGAGACCTTCTCCAGCCTGGTGAACCCGGGCCGCCCCATACCCTACAAGATCCAATTGCTCAGTGGCATCTCGCCGGACGAGGTCAGAGCAGCCCCTTCACTGCAATCCCTTCGGGGAACCATCCTGGCCTTTGTCCGCAGCTATCCGGTAGTCGGTCACAGCGTAGACATTGATTTGCGCTATCTGAGCCGCTGCGGGCTGGCTTTCAACAACCTGCCCATCGACACGTTCGAGCTGGCAAGCATCCTTCTGCCGCAGGTAGACCGCTACAGCCTGGCGAACCTGTCCGACGTGCTCAATATCGATATGTCGGACCACCACCGGGCGCTGTCCGACGCGATGGCGACCAAAGACCTGTTCCTGTCGCTGGTCGAGCGCGCCCTGCAATGGCCACCTGAAACGCTGGAAGAGATCGCTCGCGTGGCGCAGGGGAGCAACTGGCCGCTGGCGCAGGTATTCCGCGATCTGGCGAACGAGCGCGCCAGCAAACGCGGCCTCAAGCTGCTCCTGGGCGGCGGCAACGGCCAACGGAACGAGACCCCGTTCTTCGCGCTCCCCAAGGAAACCGAGTTCCCGCCGCTGGAACCCAAGGCCGAGCCTGTGCCGGTGGACGCCGCTCATCTGGCCTCTTTGCTGGAACAGGGGGGATTGTTCTCTCGCCAGTTCGCCAAATTCGAGTACCGCCCTCAACAGGTAGAGATGCTGCGCCAGGTATCGGAGGCGTTCAACACTCCCGACCACGTATTGGTGGAGGCGGGAACCGGCACGGGCAAGTCAATGGCCTATTTGCTGCCCGCCATCTATTATGCTGCGAGCAACGGGCGGCGGGTGGTGATCTCGACAAACACCATCAACCTGCAAGAGCAGTTGTTCAACAAAGATATCCCCGACTTGCAGCGCATCCTGCCCATCGAGTTCCGGGCGGCCCTGCTCAAAGGGCGAAGCAACTATTTGTGCATGCGCCGTCTGGCCGCTTTCCGGCGTTCGCGCCAGTTCAACCAGGACGAAGCGCGCGTGCTGGCCAAAGTGCTGGCCTGGCTGCCCATCACCCAGACCGGAGACCGCAGCGAGTTGGTGATGACCAACCCCGACCGCGATGTGTGGACCAACATCCAGGCTGCGTCCGAGTCTTGTATGGGAGACACCTGCCCATTTCGCCGCAAGGGAGATTGCTTTTTCTATCGCGCCCGCGCGCGCGCCGAGCGAGCGCATCTGGTCATCGTGAACCATGCGCTGCTCCTGTCGGATCTGGCGTTGGGTAACCGCATCCTGCCCGAATACACGCACCTGATCATCGACGAGGCGCACCACCTGGAAGAGCAGGCCACCGACCAGTTCGGCTTTGAGATCGGCCAACGCGACCTGTACGCCTTTTT
>JAAYXX010000149.1 GCA_012515695.1 Chloroflexota bacterium | reverse complement strand
ATACACCTGCTGCGCCGCCAGATAAGCCCGCTCCACGGCAAAGGTAGACTCGCAGCCATCGTTTAGCGCGGTGGACAGCAAGCAGGCGCGGGGCGCGATCAGCGCCAGATAGCCGTGGGTGTCCATCGGCAGCCGGTCCTCGCGGCCTGTGAAAAAGCGCAAACGCGGGTGGAACCAGTCGGGGCACATCCAGGTGGTCGTCTCCACGCTCTCTAGAAATTCGCGCTCGGAAGTAAAGCGATAGGGCGAGGCCCCCGCCGCTCCGGAACTGCTGGATACCACCGAGGTAATGCGCTCATCAATGGCCGCCGCGATCAACGATTGCTTGCCATTGCGCGAATGCCCCGTGATGGCAACCCGCTCGCCGTCCACCTCGTCCAGCGTCAGCAGGTAATCCAGCGCGCGCCCCGCCAGCCACGCCCGGCGCGGGATCGTGGTCCAGTCGCATTCAGGGTAGACCTCCACAAAGCGGGCGGATTGGTCATCCTCATCGCACGCGGGATAGACGCAGGCCATATACCCCCGCGAAACAGCCATCACTGCCCACACACGATGCGTCGTCTGGGTGAGGAACAAGGGGAACGGGCCGCCGCTATCGGGCGTCATCGTCTCAATGGTGATCTGGACAACCGGCTCGGTGGCAAAAGTGAGCGCGATACTGCGTCGGATGACGGCGCGCTCATGCTCTTCCGCCAACACCTCCGCCTTTTGCAGGCGCGGGGGTTCATCGGGCAGCCGCCCCCAGAAATAATGCTCCAGCAACACCCTGATCTCTGCGCGGCGGCTGTCCCAATCGCTAGGCCAGCGCACTGGGCGGCCATCCTGGAATTGCAACAGCGGAGGCAGGTCTGGCATGGACGGCAGCGCCGCGAAATCAGGGGGCTGCTCCCCCGTGCGCTCTTGCCATGCGGCAAACCAGTCTCGCGACGGATAGAGTACGCTGTTCGTCGAGCGCGATGCTGCTGACATATGCTCCTCCTGAATCGCAACTATGGAATGGACACCGCCGATCATACTCCGCCGGAGGCCTCCGGTCAACCAATCTTGACGGATACCTGGCGGTTGCGCCGGGTTACCGCTAATTGGACCACCGGCTTCCAGCCAGCATAAGAAGCCGCCAAGGGATGGCCAATGGCGCTAACTTTTGGTTATCATGAAAAAAGCGAGGCAAATGCCTAGTTCCCTCTCCAGCGGATCACTTTCACCGGCGCCGTCTGGGAGAGGATGCGCCCAGACGGCTCATCCTTATATCTTTCGCCGCCGCCACACCGGGAACTGAAGGTTCCCGGCTGGGAGAAAGCGAAACTCGTTGAAACGAGTTAACTGCATTATAGTAGTCTTTAGACTACTTTTTACAATCACCAGCCCGGCACCTTCAGTGCTGGGCGCGGCGGCAAGCGGCGAGGATCGAACGTTACAGCGCTGATTTTCGCCTTCTATCCATCGCCTCCGCCCAGGTTGGTGCCCGAAGGGCGGATGAGGGCAACTCCGATCTTGCCCCAGCACTTGATCCGCGAAATGTTAGCGCCATTAGCCAAGGGATGGTGGCGGTCCAATCCCCTTCTACGGGGCGAAAGCACCTATACCGCGTGCCAAATCTCTGGGCACGCCCTTTCCCATAACCTGCCTTGACATTCTTGACAAGGTGACTACACTATACAGAGGTATTCACCTCCGCCTGCACGCGCAGGCAACGTTCGCAGTATAACAGGGCGCGCATCGCCGCGCTCTACATTTCCGAAGGAAGAACGCATGACAACCAATGGTCATTTGCTCCAGATCGAGGATCTCCACGTGCAGCGCGAGCAGCGCGAGATCCTGCGCGGAGTCAACCTGACCCTCGATCGGGGGAGCGTACATGCCGTGCTGGGTCTCAACGGCTCCGGCAAGAGCACCCTGGCCTATACCCTGATGGGGTCCGCTGGGTATGAGCCAGCCCAAGGGCGCATCTTGTTCGAAGGACAGGACATCACCCACCTGCCCATCAACGAGCGGGGCAAGCGAGGCATCACCCTCGCCTGGCAGGAACCCGCCCGCTTTGAAGGGCTGACCGTGGCCCACTATCTCAGCCTCGGCATGCGCCAGCCGGACAAGAAACGGATCGACGCAGCCCTGGAAGCTGTGGCGCTGGACCCTGCCTACATGCGCCGCTTTGTAGACGAAGCCCTCTCCGGTGGCGAACGCAAGCGCATCGAGCTGGCCGCCGTCTATGCCATGCAGCCCAAGCTGGCAATTCTGGACGAGCCAGATTCAGGCATTGACACCATGACCCTGGACGATATCGCCCAACTGATCCGCCGGATGGCCCAGGAGGGCACTACCGTCCTGCTTATCAGCCATCGCGACCAGGTTGTGGAGATGGCGGACCAGGCATCCTTGATCTGCGAGGGGATCATCCTGCAAACGGGCGACCCCAAGCACGTTTGCGACCGCTACGCCCGTTGCTGCCGCCCGTGCGACCGCTCCCAAAGGGTAGAATCAGAGGAAGAATATGAGCGACTTTGAGGCCATTCTGCAAGCTTTTGAGGAATCGGGGGGCGATCCCCAATTCCTGAAATCGCCCAAGGTCGCCAGCCTCGTGGTTAGTGGCAATCAGGTATTAGGAGCCAACGAAATCCCCGGCGTAACGATGACAGCGGAACAACTCCCCGACGGCGTCAAGGTGCGGCTGGCCGTCGAGCCGGGAACCCGGGTAGACCTGCCCATCCACCTCTGCTTCGGGGTCATCCCGGCGGAGGGAATCCAGCGCATTCTATCGGATTTCCAGGTCGGCGCGGACGCCCAGGTCGAGTTTGTCGCCCACTGCACCTTCCCCAACGCTACCAGCGTGCAGCATATCATGGAAAGCACCGTGCGCGTCGAGTCGAACGCGACCATGCGCTACTCCGAGACCCACTATCACGGCGAGCACGGCGGCGTGCAAGTGCTGCCCAAGGCCCGCATCCAGGTGGACGAGGGGGGGCGCTACTTCTCCGAGTTTACCCTGAGCAAGGGCCGGGCAGGCAAGATTGATTTCGACTATGAGGTGGACGTGCAGAAGGACGGCGTCGCCGAGCTTTCTGCCAAGGCGATGGGCTATGCCGACGACGAGATCAAGGTCAGAGAGACCATTCTGCTCAACGGCGAGAACGCTCGCGGCCTGGCCAAGTCGCGCATCGCCGTGCGCGAGCGCGCCCGCAGCGAGGTCATCGGCACGACAGAGGGCAACGCCCCCTTCGCCAAGGGGCACGTGGATTGCGTCGAGATCGTGCGCGACCAGGCCATCGCCAACGCCGTCCCCATCGTGCGGGTCACCGACCACCGCGCCCAGGTAACGCATGAAGCCGCCATCGGCACGGTGGACAAAAAGGAACTGGAAACGTTGATGGCTCGCGGTGTGGATGAAGAAGTCGCTGTAGACGTGATCATCCGGGGGATGCTGGGCGACTAGGTCTCCCCCATGATAGAATCGGTATTCTAGTCAATGGTCATCCTGTTCTAGTGAGGGAACGATGGATTCGAAATCACAACATCTAGCATTTCGATGGCTTCCACGGCTTGCGCTGCTGGCTATGCTCGTGGTAGCTGGCACGCTGGCCGCCTGCTAGCCCTCAAGCGAGCCGACGCTGCCCCCGGCAACACCAGTTGCTGCGGCAACTGGTGTTGCCGAGACAACCGCCGTTGCCGCAGCGACCGACGAACTGACGACACCTGAGCAGGCCGCCGATACACCGACGGCGGAATTGCCAGCGGCCAATACAGAGGTCGCGCCGACCACCGAGCCGACTGCCGAGCCTGTGCAGCGCCAGGCTACCACCCTGACCATCTTGCACACCAACGACGTGACGGGCGAAACCGACCCCTGTGGTTGAGGCGTCCCCAAAGGGGGGTTGGCCCGGCGGGCCACCGTAATCAAGCAGGAACGCGCAAACAACGACGGTATTCTCCTGGTGCTAGACGCCGGTTCTACGCTGACTGGACAGTGGATATCCACCAAGAGCAAGGGCCAGGTGATGGTAGAGGGCATGAACCTCATGGGGTACGACGCCCTTACCCTGGGGCAGATGGACTTGTCGGCAGGCATTGAAGCACTGAAAGAGCGAGAGCAAGAGGCAAATTTCCCCTTCCTCTCGGCCAACCTGATCTCTGTACAAGATGGGAAGCCGATCTTTCAGCCGTATGTCATCCTGGAACGCCAGGACAGACGTATCGCCATCCTGGGACTGACCGAGCCGGACGCGATAGTGGTGGGCAATAACGCGAACACGTATATGCTGCTAGACCCTGTGATCGCGGCCCAGCGGTGGGTGCCCCAACTGCGGGAGCAGGCAGACATCCTGATTGTGCTGTCTCATCTGGGGGCTGAAGAGGACAAGCTGCTGGCCGAAGCAGTGCCGGGCATTGACATTATCATCGGCGGGAACACGCGCCAGATCATGCAATCGCCAGACATCGTGGGGAACACGCTGATCGCCCAGCAGGGATACCTGGGGGAATGGATTGGCCGCTTCCAGGCCACCTTTGACGCCAACGGTGTCCCTTCGGACTTTATCGTAGAGCCTATTGCCCTGACTCCCGACTTTGAGGACGACCCAGAGCTAGCCGCAGTAATGCAAAAGTGGGACCAGCTTTACCCCACTCCTACGCCCTTCCCGACTCTTACGCCGACGCCCGAGCCTTAGCAACGCGATCTGCACAAACAACCTCGCCTGCTCCCAGAGAGCGGGCGAGGTTTTCATGTGAGTTTTGACAAAATAGTTCGGTAACAGCCATAAGGATGGGCGGTTGAAACCGCAGCAACCAGTGCAATCGCCAGCTTGCTGGCGCGCCCACCTTCGTGGGCTGATCTGCAGTCGCCGAAGGGCGACT
>JAAYXX010000148.1 GCA_012515695.1 Chloroflexota bacterium | reverse complement strand
TTTTGCTCCTGAGAAAAATACCCCAGTTGCACGTTCGCTCCAAGCTGGAGCGAGCCAGCCGTCGGCGCTTCCTCACCGGTGATCATGCGCAGCAGCGTGGTCTTGCCCGACCCGTTTGGCCCCAGCAGGGCGATGCGCTCGCCGCGTTGGAGGATCAGGTTCGCCCCGGCGAACAGCCGACGCTCGCCGAAGGACTTGGCGAGGTCCTCGATCACCAGCACATCCTGCCCGCTGGGGGGCGTGTTCACAAACTCGAGCTTGATATCCCACGTCAGTTGCGGCTTTTCCAGGTGATCTTCGGATTCGAGCATGCGCTCGATGCGCTTTTTGCGTACCGTGGCCTGCCGGGCCACCTTTTTGGCGATCTTGCGATAGTGAAAGTCGATGGTTTCCTTTTCGATCTTGCGGGCCTGATTGTCGAGCTGATGAACAGCGCCCTGCAAGCGGGCGATCCGCTCTTGCTGCTCGCGGTACATCTGGGCGTGTTTTTCCCGCTCCCGCGCCTTGGTCTGGGCATACTCGGAATAGTTGCCAGGATAGGCGCGCAGGCTATGGGTCAACGGATCCAGTTCGTATATCTGGTTCACCGTGCGATCCAAAAAGGCGCGGTCATGGGAGACGATCAACATGCCCCCCGCGTACTGGCTCAAATACTCCTCCAGCCATTCCAGGGCGGTGATGTCCAGATGGTTGGTCGGCTCGTCCAGCAGCAGCAGGGAAGGGTTGGAGAGCAGCAGGCGAGCCAGGCCCAGGCGGGTCTTTTGCCCGCCGCTCAAGATACGCACCGGCGCGGAAGGGTCCACGTCAGCCAGCCCCAACCCCGCCATAATCGCCTGCACCTGATATTCCGGCAGGTACAGGGACGCGTCTTGCATCCGCTCGATGGCAGCGGCATAGCTCTTTTCCAGCGCCTCCCGCTCGGACTCGTCCGCCGTGGAGAGCGCCTGCGCCAGCTCCTCAACCTGGGCCGCCAGTTGGTCGGCGTCTAGCAGGCGTGAACCGGCCAACACCTGGCGCAGCGTGGCCTCGTCGTCATATTTCAGGGCCTGGGGCAGATAGCCGATACGCACATTGGCCGCCGTCCGCTGGACGCTGCCCGTGTCGGGGCGCTCTTCGCCCACCAGGATACGCAGCAGGGTTGTCTTGCCGCTTCCATTGGGGCCAACCAGCCCCGCCCGGTCGCCTGCATTCAATGTAAAATGGACCCCCTCGAAAACCAGGGTGTCGCCGTAACGTTTGCCTAGATTAGAAACCTGGAGCATAGCTCGCTCCTTTTGTGCGACAGAACAGCCCGCCCGCTCAGTCGGAGGCGGGCGACAAATGGCGAATGTCGTTATGACACTCGATACATACGCGCTCCCCAACGTCAAGAACCGTCAGGGAAGCGTTATAGAAACGAAAAGGGTAAAAGCGATCCAGCTTGCAGCCCACCAGAGACGACAGATAGGCCGACAACGTGCCGCCGTGGCTCACTACCGCCACCTGGCTCTCGCTGTCATCGCCGCTATGCCGGGCGACGATCTCGGCAAACACCTCCACCACCCGCCGATGGAAGGGTTCGCGCCCTTCCTCGCCGGGGATAGACGCCCAGCCTCGCGCCCGGCGCTCTTTGATGAATTGCGGGAAACGCTGCTCGATCTCGGCGGATGTTAGCCCGGCGAATTCCCGACGCCATACTCCCGCAGCCGCTCATCGCGCACCAGCGTCACGCCAAGGGCCTGGGCCACCACCTCCGCCGTCTGCATCGCGCGAATCTGCGGGCTGGCATAGACCCGCGCCGTGTCCGGGTGCTCTTGCGCCACATGCGCAGCCAACTGGCGGGCCTGTGCCCACCCCCGCTCACTGAGCGGGTATTCGGCCTGCCCCTGGATGACGCCCCCGGCGTTCCCCTCGGACTCGGCGTGACGGATCAGCAATAGCTTCATGGCAAACTCCTTTATTGCAGCGATGAGCGCGGATGCCGTGGGTTCCCGGTGGACGGCCTAGGCGCTGGCCGCGTCCCTCCCCTCGTCCTCGTTTCGACTGTGGTTGTGCAAATACACCTTCAATTGCCGCTCAAGCTCGCCGGGATGCACAAACCAGACCACGTGCATACCCAGGGCCGCCGCCGCCGTGATATTCTCCGCCCGATCATCAATGAACACGGCTTCCCCGGCCTTGATGCCCAGTTGGCGCAACGCCTCCTCATAGATGGCGGGATCGGGTTTGGCGATGCCCAGCCGCGCCGAATTCAAGATCAGGTGAAAGCGATCCGCCACCTTGTAGCGCTCGGTGAGCATTTCTTCCAGATTGTCCGACGCATTGCTCAGAATGGCTACGGCACAATGCTCGCGGGCGCGGTCCACCATCGCCAACACCTGCTCGTCCACCTGCCAGGTAGACCACAGGTCTTGGCGGAGGGCCTGCACCTGCTCTTGGTCCTCCAGCCCCAATTGCTCCCCGATGCAGGCCCAGAACTCGTCATCTGTCAGTTGGCCCACCTCGGCCTTTTTCCAGGTATCGCCATTCCAGAGGATGTTCTCCAGCTTCCCGCTATCCAGACCCAGGCGCTGCTCCCACACCTGATAGGGGGACAAATCGCCATTTCGCAGCAGGACGCCGCCACAATCGAAAATGAACGCCTTGATCGTCATATGCGTCGTTTCGCTCCCAGGGTAAGAATGGGCAGGCAACAAATACGCCGTGGGAGCAAGGCCCACGGCGTATGATAACGTTGTGCCACAATGAAAAAGCCGTGGGGTAAATGCCCACGGCTCGCAGCAATGCAATTCCAGAAAATGGTCAATGGGCCTTCCCTTACGAGAACCGAACGTTTTTAGCGTCGCTGAACATGCCCTTGACCTCCGATCAACAAGCACCAATCTGCCCCTATTATAGGGGAGTATCGCAGGCTTGTCAAAGCCTGGAACGCCGGTTATCCTGAGCCTGTGGATAACTTACACCTAGCTGTGGATAACTGGTGGAGAACTGTGGACAACCAGACAATAACTGGCCGTCGGCGGGGGATAATCGTTTGACCAAAGGGCGCTTGTTGTGTACAACTCGCTCGCAATCGTGGATAATAGAGCAGCAAACATACAACTTTTCGAGGGGGCAACATGGCAACTATTCCTCAAGATTACGAAGAACGAGTATACGCAGGGGTGCTGGGCAAGATCATCGGGGTTTATCTTGGGCGCCCCTTTGAGGGATGGCCCTATGACAGCATCATCAAGGAACTGGGCGAAATCAAGTATTACGTTCACGAGCAACTGAACAAGCCCTTGATCGTGACCGACGACGATATTTCGGGGACGTTTACCTTTCTGCGGGCCATGCCCGATTACGGCAATACCCTGTCTCTGACCCCGGCTCAGATTGGCCGCACCTGGCTGAACTATCTCATCGAACACCAGACGGTGTTGTGGTGGGGCGGCATGGGCAACTCGACGGAGCATACCGCCTATCTGCGGCTCAAGGCGGGCATCGACGCGCCCCGCAGCGGCTCGATCCAGCTTAATGGGCAGGTGGTGGCGGAGCAGATCGGCGCGCAAATCTTTATTGACGGCTGGGCCATGATCGCGCCGGGCGACCCCGCGCTCGCGACAGACTTGGCGCGGCGAGCGGCCAGCGTCAGCCACGACGGCGAAGCCATCTATGGCGCGCAGGTGTTGGCCGCAATGGAAGCCCAGGCTTTTGTCGAGTCGGATATTGACAGGCTGCTGGACGTGGGACTGTCGTTCATCCCCGCCGACTCGCTGATTCGCCGCCTGATTGACGACCTGCGCGAATGGCACCAAAAGTACGTCAACTGGCAGGACGCGTTCGCCCAGATCGTGGCGAACTATGGCTATGACAAGTATGGCGGAAACTGCCATATGATCCCCAACCACGCCCTGATTATCCTGTCCCTGCTATATGGCGAAGACAATTTCGCCAAGACGCTTTCCATCGTCAACACAGCGGGCTGGGATACCGACTGCAATTCGGGCAACGTGGGCTGCCTCATGGGCATCAAGAACGGGCTGGCCGGGCTGGAAGCAGGGCCAGACCTGCGCGGGCCGGTGGCAGACCGCATGTACATTCCCACCGCAGACGGCGGGCGCACCGTTACCGACGCCCTGGCGGAAGCGTACGCCGTGGCGCAGATCGGGCGAGCGTTGGCCCAAGACCCCGCGCCGCTGCCCAAGGGAGGCGCGCGCTTTGGCTTTAGCCTGCCCGGCGCGGTGCAGGGCTGGCTCCCCGATGATAGCGTAGACGCCAAGGGCACGACCTGGGTGGAGAACGTCGCCGGTCATGGCACTGACGGCGGGCGTAGCCTGGCGATTCACTACCACGCGCTGGCCGATGGGCGCTATAGCCGGGTGATGCGCGAGACGTACCCAACCTTTGGCAAGGATCAGCCGTACAAGGTCATCGCCTCGCCCACGCTCTACTCCGGGCAGACGCTCAAAGCGCAGCTGGCGGCGGATGACCAGAACGGCCAGCCGGTCAAGGCGCGGCTGCTGGTCAGGGCGTTTGGCGCGGATGACGCCCTGTTCGCCGTATACAGCCCCAGCACGCTGCTGCAACCAGGGCAAGCCGCCACGCTGGAATGGCGCGTCGAGGTTCCCGCCGGTTGCCCCATCGCCTGGGTGGGCCTGGAACTCGCCGCGACACCCGAAACGCCGGGCACGCGGGCGGATGGCACGGTCTATCTGGATTGGGTAGACTGGTCAGGCGCGCCCGATCTAGCTCTCGACAAACCGGCCCACAACGGGCGGCGCTGGCTGGAGGCGTGGGTGCAGGCTTGCAGCACCGTCAGTCCCGACTGGGAGCACACCTACCGCCTGATTCAGAACGAGGGGGTAGGGCTGTTGATCCAGGGAACCCGCGAATGGCGCGACTATGCCGTGCGCGCCCGTTGCACGCCGCATCTGGCCCAGTCCTTTGGCATCGCCGCGCGCGTGCAGGGCCTTCGACGCTACTATGCCCTGCGGCTGACCACAGGCGGCAAGGCGCAGTTGGTGCGCGAACTCGACGGGACTAGCGTGCTGGCCGAAGCGCCCTACGCCTGGGAGCTATACCAGCCCTACGCGCTGGAATTGCGGGTGGCAGGCAACCAACTGACCGGCAGCATCGGCGGGCAGGTGGTGTTGCAGGCGCAGGATGACAGCCTGCTCGACAGCGGGGCCATCGCGCTGGTTGTGGAAGAAGGGCGCGTCGGCTATGACGATGTGGAGGTCAGGCCGCTCTAGGCTCCCTCGCCCACCATCGGGCCAATAGCACAACGAAAAACCAGGGGCGCTCGCGTCGCGATGCGAGCGCCCTTTTGGTTCGCTGCGGGTGCGTCCGTAAATCTGAGGCGCCGCCAGGGCAATTGCCCTGCGCGCCGCCTGTTTGCACTTCTCCTATCATGGTAGTAAGATACCCTGGCGAGGTAAATCGATGACTGCTGACGATAAAGCAATCACACTGGGGCATCCCAGCTATGTATGGCGGGAGGGTCAAGAACGCCGGTTCGCATTGATGCGTGCCCACACCCGCCTGGAAAACGCCTGCATTCTCGACGTGGGTTGCGGACTGGGGCTGTATGTGCAGCGTTTTCGCGACCTGAGCGACAATGTCCACGGGGTAGACATTGACCCCGACAAGGTGCGGCAGGCCGGGGAACTGCTCCCCAATATTCGCCAGGCTTCGGCGGAGCATCTCCCCTACCCGGATAACACGTTCGACGTGGTGCTCTCGCACGAAGTGCTGGAGCATGTGGACGACGACGTGGCCGCAGCGCGAGAGGCGTATCGCGTGCTCAAGCCGGGCGGGCGGCTGATCGTTTTCGTGCCCAACCGCTTTTATCCCTTTGAGACGCACGGGGTCTATTGGCGAGGCGTCTATCATTTCGGCAATATCCCCCTGGTAAATTACTTGCCGAACGCGCTACGCAATCGCCTCTGCCCGCATGTACGGGTTTACACGAGCCGCAGCCTGCGCCGCCTGTTCGCGAGCCTGCCCGGTCGGGTCGTCGCGCACCGGTGCATCTTTGCCGGGTATGATAACATTGTGGCGCGCCATCCGCATCTCGGAAGGCTGCTGCGCCAGACCACCTATACGCTGGAAAAAACCTGTTTGCACATTCTAGGATTGTCGCATTTCCTGGTATATGAAAAAGCACCAACACCACAGCACCCATCGGAGGTCAGCGGACGGGATGAGGGTTAGATTTGAGCCTTTCGGAGTGATCACCCAGGTAGAAGCCGGAAAGACGCTACTGGCGGCGGCCATCGCCGCTGGCGTCGAGATCGAAGCCGTCTGCGGGGGACGGGGCACTTGCGCCAAATGCAAGGTGATCGCCTCCGGCGAGTTAAAGCCGCTCACCGAAGAAGAGCAGAAAAAGCTCACCGCGGACGAGTTGCAGAATGGATACCGACTGGCCTGCCAGGCTGTGGTTGCGGGCGATGTCGAGGTCGTCGTCCCGGAAGAGTCTCGCGTCTCTCGCGTGAGCATCCTATCCGAAGGCACTGTCCGCCCCTTTGTGCTGCATCCCTGGGTCAAGCGCCACCCGCTTCAGGTTCCCGAAGCCACGCTAGAAGACCAGACCCCCGACCTGACCAACGTGCGCCGCGCATGGGAGGCCGCTCACCACAAGCTGACCCCTACCCTGCGCGCGTTGCGCCAACTGCCCTTTGCTTTGCGCGACCAACAAGGCAACCTCACCTTGATCGCTGCGGACGACCAGGTGATTGACGTTCACGCCGGAGACGCCCCTCCGCGTGTGCTGGGCGTCGCTGTGGACATTGGCTCCACCACCGTCGTGGGCTATTTGATGGACCTGGAGACCGGCCAGCAGTTGGCCGTCTCTTCCCTGTTGAACCCCCAGACCCGCTATGGCGATGACGTGGTATCGCGCATTGATTTCGCCACTAACGACCCCACGGGGCTGGAAACGCTGCAAAGCGAGCTTATCAAGGCACTCAATACGATTATCGCCGAAACCACGCGCATGGCGGGCGTGTCGGCGCAAAACATCTATGGCATGTGCCTGGTGGGCAACACCACCATGTACCACCTGTTCCTGGGCATCAGCCCCTCCGCGCTGGCCCGCGCGCCTTATGTGCCCGCCGTCGTAGACGCCATGCGGGTGGCCGCGCACGAGCTGGGCCTGGCGATCCACCCCGACGCGCATGTGTGGGTGCTGCCCAATATCGCGGGCTGGGTGGGCGCTGACACGGTGGGCGTGATCCTGTCCACCGGCATGTACCTGCAAGATGATGTGGCCCTGGCTATTGACATTGGCACCAACGGCGAAATGGCCCTGGGATCGCGCCAACGGTTGATTACCTGCTCCACGGCGGCTGGCCCGGCGTTTGAGGGCGCACAGTTGAGCTGCGGCATGCGCGCGGCGGGCGGAGCCATCGACACGGTCAAAATAGACGGTGATGTCCACTGGCACGCCATCGGCGATAGCGCCCCGCGTGGCATCTGCGGGTCGGGGCTGGTGGATTTGATCGCCGAGATGCTGCGGGCGGGCGTTATCGACTCGACTGGCATGATGCAAGACAGCGAAACGCTGAATCAGAACGGCCAGCACAAGCTGGCCGAGCGCATCGTGCAGGAGGGCAGGCAGCGCGTGTTCGAGCTGGTGCGCCCCAGCGAAGGGGCCGCCGGGCGAACGGTGCGCGTCACCCAGCGGGATGTGCGCGAGCTACAGCTTGCCAAGGGCGCTATCCGGGCCGGAATCGAAATCCTGATGAAAAAACTGGGCATTGGCCCATCGGACGTCAAGTACGTCTATCTGGCGGGGGCATTCGGCAACTATATCAAGCCCGAAAGCGCCCTGGCTATCGGGCTGATCCCCGACTTTCCGCAGGCGCAGATCGTGCCGGTGGGGAATGCCGCAGGCTCTGGGGCCAAGATGGCGCTGCTGTCTGTGGGCGCCCGCAACGAAGCC
This sequence comes from Chloroflexota bacterium, assembly GCA_012515695.1. Taxonomy (GTDB): domain Bacteria; phylum Chloroflexota; class Anaerolineae; order UBA1429; family UBA1429; genus JAAYXX01. The sequence goes on along the minus strand of JAAYXX010000148.1, from coordinate 5,437 downwards.
ACGGAAATCCTGCGGAATGTCGAATACCTGGAGCTATCGGGGCGGCCCGATTTCCAAGAGCAATTCGCCGAGGCGATGCTGTTCTAGCCAAGCATTGCCGCCCTTTCGGCTCGTTCAGCCGAATTTTCCCTTGACTTGCATTTTCAGATACATTATACTTGCCGTGGCTTCCGATAGAAAGGGAGTATAAGCGATGCGTCCTCTTCTGAGGAAGTGGCCGGGAACCCGTTGGCTACATCCCGGACTGGGCGTAAAGCGGTGGGTCCTGCTGCTCGTGGCAGGGGTCGCCGCGTTGAGCATTGGTCTCGCGTATCTGCTGGTGATGATCTACCGGCAACAGCCCTTACCGGAACCGCTCTACTACATCACCTTGCAGTTTCTCCCTCGCTGGTTTCGCGCACTGCTCTTTGCAACGACAGGTCTTGGCTGCATCGGAGCCGCCTTTTACAAGTTAAATCGCTCGCTCGCCTCGGCGGCGACGCTCGCGCTGCCCGCAGAGGCGCGTCAGGTGAATTCCCCGCCGCGCCCGCATTACGGGACAGGGCCGCATATCGTCGTCCTGGGCGGAGGTCATGGCCTCTCTACCCTGCTGCGCGGCCTAAAGAACCATACCAATAACCTGACGGCCATCGTCACCGTGGCCGATGATGGCGGCAGTTCGGGGGTTCTACGCAAAGAGATGGGCCTGCTCCCGCCGGGCGACCTGCGAAACTGCATCGCGGCGCTGGCTCGTGCCGAACCGCTCATGACGCAGTTGTTCCAATATCGCTTTGGACGCGGAACGGGCCTGGATGGACACGCCTTTGGCAACCTGTTCATCGCGGCAATGGCCGAGATTACAGGCAGCTTTGAAAGCGCCATCAGCGAGGTGAGTCGTGTGTTGGCCGTGCAAGGCCGCATCTTGCCCTCTTCGCTGGAAAACGTGGTCCTGTGTGCCGAAGTCCGCCCTCGGTCAGACCCCACAGCAGCACCCGTGATGGTCTACGGCCAGTCGCAGATTGCCAAAGCAGGGGGAATCGTCGAGCGGGTCTACTTGCAGCCCAGTACCGCCAGGGGCTACCCGGAGGCCATTCGGGCTATCTTGAGCGCCGACATGATCGTGCTGGGGCCGGGCAGTCTATACACGAGCCTTCTGCCCAATTTACTGGTTTCCGATATTAACAACGCGGTGAGAGCTTGCCGGGGCATCAAAGTATTCATCTGCAACGTGGCTACCCAGCCCGGTGAGACAGATGGGTATGATGTGGGCGATCACGTGCGCGCATTGTGCGCGCATCTGAGTGTTGGGTTTTGTGACTATGTGCTGGCCAACTCGAATACCGAGTTCAGCTTGCCTCCCCAATCGGGGAGCACCATGGTGCAACCCACCTGTGATGGCGCGGATCGCTTCCGGTTAGTCCTGGAGAACCTGGTAGATAAGGAACTCCCGTGGCGTCATGATCCGGAAAAGCTCGCGACTGCTCTCATGCGCCTATACTACGCTCACCGATGAGCGCCGCTCACAAGGGAGTGCCGCTCACGAGAGCGCCGCTCACGAGAGCGCCCTCACGGGCGAGCGTCTCCGCGGAGGCTGATGCGCCAACGGAGGCCAGCGAGGCTACCTGCCGACGGCTGGCCAGTGGGTAAAGCGTGTTCTGCTTGGCAGCACAACGCAAGTTTTGCATCACGAAAGGAGTTTTGCAATGGCAATCAAGGTTGGGATCAACGGTTTCGGTCGGATCGGAAGACAGGCGTTCAAAGCCATCGTCGAAAACTATGCAGACAGCATCGAGGTCGTGGGTATCAATGACCTGTTCACCCCCAGCGATTTCGCGCTGTTGCTGCGTTATGACTCTGTGTATGGCATCTTCCAGGGGTCTATAGAGACTACGGAAGACAGCCTGATCATTAATGGCAAAGAGACCAAGTTCTTTGCCAAGCGTGACCCATCCGAGATCCCCTGGGGCGACATTGGCGCGGACATTGTCGTCGAGTCGACGGGCGTGTTCACCAGCGCGGACAAGGCCAGCGCCCACCTGAAGGCAGGCGCGAAGAAGGTGGTCATCAGCGCCCCCGCCAAGGGCGAGGACATCACCATTGTGATGGGTGTGAACGAGCAGGACTATGACCCCGCCAAGCACACCATCATTTCCAACGCCTCCTGCACGACGAACTGCCTGGCCCCCGCGGCCAAGGTGGTCAACGACAAGTGGGGCATCATCCAGGGCATGATGACCACGGTGCACTCGTACACCGGCGACCAGCGGCTGATCGACCTGCCGCACAAGGACCCGCGCCGCGCTCGCGCCGCCGCTCTGAACATCATCCCCACGACGACGGGCGCCGCCAAGGCTGTGGCCCTGGTGATCCCTTCGCTCAAGGGCAAGTTCGACGGCTTTGCGCTGCGCGTTCCCACGCCCACCGTCTCTATCGTGGACTTTGTGGCGAACCTGGAAAAGCCCTGCTCGCTCGACGCCCTCATCGCTGCCTTTGACGAGGCCGCGGCTGGCCCCATGAAGGGCATCCTGGGCGTATCGCACGAGCCGCTGGTGTCCATGGATTTCAAGGGCGATACCCGCTCTAGCATTATCGACGCGGATTCCTGCATGATCCTGGGCGACAAGATGGTCAAGGTCGTGAGCTGGTACGATAACGAATGGGGTTACTCGAACCGTATCGCCGATCTGATCAACTATATGGCGCGCAAGGGCCTCTAGCCCAGCCCGCTCGGCCCCGAATAGGGCTGAAACACGGAAAACGAATATCAAGGGGGATGGATCAATGGTCCATCCCCCTTGGATTGTGAGGTGATAGATAGATGGCAGGCCAAGTGGCCGCTGGCCGAGTAGCTATGCTTAGTATGCATACCTCCCCTCTGGCCGCGTTGGGCGGCAAGGACACGGGAGGGATGAACGTCTATGTGCGCGAGTTGGCGCGACATCTCGGCTTGCGCAGCTGGCAAGTGGATGTGTTCACCCGCCAACAATCCCCCGACGCGCCCCGCGTACAGCCTCTGCTCGATTCCAATTGCCGGGTCATCCACATTCCGGCGGGTCCGCCAGACAAACTAGATCGCCGTCAGGTGTTCCAATACCTGCCCGAATTTGTGCAAGGCGTGCGCGAGTTCTGCGCCGAGCAAAACCTGACGTACGATATTATCCATAGCCATTACTGGCTGTCGGGATGGGTGGCCCGAGAGCTACAACGTGACTGGCATCTTCCCATCGTGCATATGTTCCACACGCTGGGCAAAATGAAGGATAGCGTCGCGCCCGGCCCAGAAGACCGCGAAGCTGCCAACCGGGCGGCTGTGGAGCAAGAGATCATGGAATTCGCCGACCGGATCGTGGCGGCCACCCCTCTGGATCGGCAGCAGATGCTCGACCTGTACCAGGTAGACGAGGGCAAGATCGTCGTCGCCCCGTGCGGCGTGAACCTGGACTTGTTCCGCCCTATAGACCAACAGGAGGCCCGCCGACGAGTGGGCGTGCCACCGGAACGACGCCTGTTGCTGTTTGTGGGACGGCTGGACCCGGTCAAGGGGCTGAACGTGCTGCTGGAGGCCATGTGCGAGTTGAGCCGACGGCTCAAGCCCTGGCGGGCCAAAGACCTCAGCCTGGCGGTGATCGGCGGCGATTACGAGAGCCACATGGAGGCTCTATCCGACCCCAAGTGCCTGCAAGAAGTGCGCCAGGAACTCGGCCTGGATGATCTGGTGCTATTTGTCGGGCCGCGCTCGCAAGAAGAGCTGCCCTATTACTATGCCGCCAGCGAAGCCTGCGTCATGCCCTCGCTATACGAGTCGTTTGGCATGGTGGCCCTGGAAGCGATGGCCTGCGGCACGCCGGTGATTGCCTCGCGGGTCGGGGGATTGACCTACACCGTGCGCGATGGCGAGACCGGCTTCCTGGTTCCAGAAAAGAACCCCAAGGCGCTGGCGGAAAAGCTGGAACTGGTGCTCACCAACTCGTGCTTGCGGCGACGGCTGGGGCACCGCGCCCTGCAAGTGGCCGAAAGCTATAGCTGGGATATTGTGGCCGACGACATCGAGCAACTGTATCGCGAACTGATCCCCGATTATGCAGCACCCGCCGGGGTGGGAGCGGCGCGGGGCAGTCGCCGGAGAACGTGCGACGAGCAGGCGACCTAGTTGCCGCCCGCCCTGGCCCGGCGCATGGCCCACAACCGGTTGAGCAGGGCGTAAAGCGGCCTGGAATAGACACGGTCGTACGCGCCCACATATCGGACGACCTCCCCGCCAAATCCCAGCTTGAAACGCTGCACCCCCTCCAGGTCGGCAGTCGGCGAGTCCGGGTCCTCGTCTGTGATGCCCCACAGGTCGTAAAGCAGCGCGCCCTGCGCCTTGGCCCACTGCATGGCCCGCCACTGCAATTGGTGGTTCGGCATCAACTCGCGGCGCTCGTTAGAAGACGCGCCAAACATATAATACGCCTGCTGGTTAAAGGCATAGGCCATCAGCCCGGCCAGCGGTTGCTCCTCATAATAGGCCAGGTACAGCCGCACCCGATCCAGCGGAGCGAACAGCGTGAGCGCCCGCCGGTAATATTCCAGGCTGTGGATGGCAAAGCGGTCTCGCTGGCCGGTTTCCTGCATCAGCGCGTAAAAGACGGGCATCCCCTCCTCGCCCACCTCGCGCACCTCTACCCCTTTGCGCGCCGAGAGCCGGATGTTGTAGCGCCATTTGGGCTTCATGCGGGCCAGGATAGCGTCTTCCTCGGCATCCAGGGGCACATGCACAGTGCGCCGGGGTTGGATGGGCTGCGCCTCGCCCCAGCCGTGTGCCCGAAACCAGGCATGCTGCTCCTGCTGCTCGTCGCGGGCTTCTGGCTCGACCTTGAGGGCCACTGCGCCCATGCGGCGGGAGCGGCGATGGACAGCCTGCCATAACGCGTCGGCCACCGCCGGGTCGTCGGCCAGGAACACCGGCCCCTTGGGGATATAGGCCATGCTCAACGGCCCAACCTTGCGGTAGAGTACCTGCGCCCCGGCCACCAGAGCGCCATCTTGCTCCACAGCCAGCCGCACCGGCGACCAGCCAAACGCCCCCTTGAGTTCGCCCCAGGCCCAGGTCTGCAACAGGTGGCCACGAGGGTCTTGGGCCACTAGGCGGTCCCAGGCTTCGGGGGCGGGGAATGTAGATTCGATGGATTCCAGAATACGCATGCGACATGATCCTTCCAGGCTGGCAACATGAACAGCCGCTATTATACCACAAAACCCCGCACTATCCCGGAGCGCCGCTGGCTCCCTCGCCTCCTGGGCTTACCATTATACGTATCTTTGGCTGCGGCTCGGCAGCAGATGGGGAATCGGCCATAAGGGGGATGCCCTCATCCGCGCCATGTATGCCGCACCGGCATGTATGCCGCCTTCTCCCAAGGGGGCAAAGGCGGCGTGCGCGCCAGGACCAGAGGGTGCGACCGTAGGTCGGGGGTGA
>JAAYXX010000147.1 GCA_012515695.1 Chloroflexota bacterium | reverse complement strand
TTCCCGCCGATCTCCCGTTCATCGAAGCGGACCCCTTGCGTATCGAGCAGGTCATCACCAACCTCGTGTCCAACGCCATCAAGTTCACCCCATCCGGCGGCTCGGTCACTGTTTCGGCCATTGACCTGGATGAGCGGGTGCGCGTCTCGGTCAGCGACTCGGGAATTGGCATTTCGGAAATAGAGCAGGCACACATCTTTCAACGGTTCTACCAGGTGGATAGCAGCAGCACACGCTCGTATCGCGGGGCGGGGCTGGGCCTGACCATCTGCAAGTTCATCATCGAATATCACCACGGGCAAATCTGGGTCGAGAGCAAGCCCGGCGAGGGCAGCACTTTCCAGTTCGAGCTGCCCAAAGTCCTGCCCAAAGACGAAGACCTGGTCATTGACTTTACCGTTCCAGCCGCCAGACGCGGACAGACTGCGCCCGGAGAGTGAGTCGGCCAACACAGCACACGTCGCCTGTTGACGAGGGAGAGGGTCATGCAAAACAAGCAGAAGGACGAGCTACGCAGTCTACTCGATCGAGTAGCCGAAATCGCCGAGAGCGCCGAGAATCAGCGCAAACGCGAGCACTGGGCGCGCTACTATGCCGGGGTGCCCAGTTGCGACGACCCCGAAGGCCCCGTGTTCACGATGGACATAGGCATCCCCACCTGGGCGCGCATCCTGGGGTTTGACGTGCGGCAGTACTATGCAGATGTGGCCACCCAACTCCGCTACGGCTTGCTCATGCGTGTCTGGCACCACGAAAATCTGTGCGATGATACGGTGGTGGGCAAAGGCGTGGGCATCAACCCCGTGGGAGTGGTGCTAGAGCCGAGCATGTTGGGCGTCGAGATCGGCTTTCCCCCCGATATGGAACCCTGGGCGTTGCACAACAAGCCAGTCGTCGAAACAGAGGAGGACCTGGACCGCCTGGAGATGCCCGATTTCAAGACGGCGGGAGCCATGCCCCTCGTGTTCGATATGTACGACCGCACCCGCGAGCTGCTCGCCGACCTGGGCGCCGATGACTGGCACGTGGGCTTTCCCGGCGCTATTCGCGGCGTGCTGGGGCTGGCCCAGACCATGCGCGGCCCGCACGAGAACATCATGATGGACATGCTCGATCGGCCCGAGTTCGCCCACCGCCTCTTCCAGTACGTCACCGACTTTCACTGCCACTTTTGGACAGAACGAAGCAAATTCCTGGGCGAGCCGATCGGCCTGGGGCACATCGGCAACGACGAGGTGACCGTGCCGCTGGTCTCCCCGCACATCTATCGCGAGTTCCTGCTGCCCTACGAGCAGCAAATCAGCGCCTTCCACGGCGGCCTCACGTGCTGGCATTCGTGCGGCACGACGACGCCCCTGCTGCCCCTGATCAAGTCCATCCCCAACATCCACCAGTTCTACACCGGCCCCTGGACGGACGTGGCCGCTGTGATGGAGACGTTTGGTGTGGACACGCCGTTGATGATTGCCGTCAATACAGTGGATGACATTATGGCGGCGACGCCTGAGCAGATGGCGGCCAAAATCCGCAGCCTGGCAGACCAATGCCAGGGGGCGGCGCTGCAAATCCGGGGCGGGTCCATGAACACCGCCTTTGACCTGCAAGCCGACCTGAAGCAGATGCGCCTGTGGACCCAGGTCGCCCGCGAGACGCTGCGCGGCTGACAGAATGGGCAGTTGAAACCGCGGCAACTTTTGCGTCGCCAACAAGTTGGCGCGTCCACTTCGTGGGCTGATCTGTAGTCGCCGAAGGGCGACGCGCCAGCGAGCTGGCGATGCAAGGGTTGGTGCAGTTTCAACTGCCTACAAGATGGCACGGCGTATAATTGGACCGCCGGCTTCCAGCCGGCATAATTATAAGCCGCCAAGGATGGCGGCGGTCCAAGCCTTACGGGCAGACCACCGCTTTGATGATCCCGTCGCCATAGCCAGCAACCAGTTCGAACGCCTCGGCGCCCTGTTCCAGCGCAAAGCGGTGTGTCACCAGCGAACGCACGTCCACCATTTGCCGCTCGACCAAAGCGATGGCTCGCGGGTAGGTGAGCTTCATCCGCCGGGCAATGCGGATGGTCAGCCCTTTGCGGCGCACGACATGGTGAGTAATCAGCAATTGATCCTCCGGCGGGATGCCCACCATCACCAACCGCCCGCCGTTTCGCACCGTCCGCGCCGCCTCTTCCTGCGCCGGAACCGCGCCCGCCACCTCGATAGCTACATCTACGCCATATCCCCGCGTGTGCGCGGCAGCAAACCGCTCCAAATCCTCCTCCGGCGATACCGGCCTGGCGCCCAACTCGGCGGCCAGGTCCCGCCGATAGGCCAGCGGCTCCACTGCCAATATCTCGGTTGCCCCGGCGATCCGCGCCAACTGGATCATCAGCAGGCCGATGGGGCCACACCCCACAATCGCCACCGTGTCGCCCATGCGAAAATGCGCCAAATCCCAGCTATGCAAGGCCACGCCCAGCGGCTCCAACATAGCCCCATCCTCAGCGGTGAAATTCGCGGGCAGGGGAAAGAGAAACTCGGGCTTGTACGTTACATACTCCCGCAGGCCACCATCCATTGGCGGCACTCCAGCAAAGAACAGGTGCTCGCACAAATTGGGGTTGCCCTCCTGGCAAAAGCGGCAGCGCCCGCAACTGATGGCAGGCTCTACCGCAACGAGGTCGCCCACCCGCAGATGGCTGTCTCCCGCCGGAGCCTGCACAACCTCGCCGCAGAACTCGTGTCCCAACACCAGGGGTTCCGTGCTGACGGTATTCCCAATGCGGCCATCGCGGTAGTAGTGAATGTCCGAATGGCAGACGGTCACTGCGCGCACGCGCAACAGCGCCTCGCCCGGCTGCGGCTGGGGCACAGGCTCCTCGACAAGGCGCAAATCTCGCGGGCCGTATAGCTTGAGCGATTTCATGACAATGATTCCCTTCTATGCACAGATGCGTGATATAGCCAGCGAGGGCGGCGTCCAAAAGCTACTGCGCCCGCGCGGCTACGAGATGCGCGAGACTCGCATAGCGCTAGACCAAGGCCCCGAGCTGTTGTCGGGGCCTTTTGGGAGTGCTATTTGATGGAGCGCTTGGGAACCGGGTGCTTTTCCAGGCGCGCATAGCGGATGAGGGGGCCGCCGATGAGGGGGCGCGCATATTCCAAAAAGGCGTCCGTGACCCCGTTGCCGCGCTTGTTGAGGAACTCGGACGGCAGCTTGCGCTCGATGTTGGCGACCTTGATAAGCGGGGCCAGCCCCGTTTGCACCTCATATTCCGGCCCAGGGAGGCGCACCAGCGTGACCTTCTTGTCGGACTCGCCCGCCATTGCAGCGCGCACAGCGGCCCGGCCAACCATATAAGCCTCTTCCCGATCCACACGGGACATCAATTCGCCGAAGGAACGTTGCAGGTAGCCAGGCTTGTCCGAGCGAATCGTTACCCCCAGGGATTCCTTCAGCACTTCGCTCAAGAACTCGATCACGCCGCCCTTGCGAACATGGCCGAACGCATCCACCTCGACCCTGCCGCCCGCAGCGATGCCAAATTCCTCTCCCTTTTCGTTTTTCAGGCCCTCGCTCACGGCCACCACGCAGTAGCCCAACCGGCGGTACCACTGGCGAACATCGTCAACAAACTGCTCCAGAGAGATGCCGTGCTCCGGCACATAGAGCAGGTGCGGCGGGTCTTCGGGCTTGTCCTTAGCCAGGGCAGCAGCGGCAGTCAGCCAGCCCGCGTTGCGCCCCATGATCTCGGTCAGCTTGATGGGGCCGCTGGAACCCATCGCCTCGGTATCAAAGCCCGTGTTGCGGACGGCCGCAGCCACAAAGTTGGCCGCGCTTCCAAAGCCGGGGCAATGGTCTGTTTCTGCCAAATCGTTGTCTACTGTCTTGGGCACACCGATGGCATGGAGTTCATACCCCTTTTGGCTTGGCAGAGTATGAATCTTGTGGGTGGTGTCCATCGAATCATTGCCACCGATGTAAAAGAAATAGCGCACATCATACGCCTGAAAGACTTGCAGCAGACGCTCGTAATCTTCGTCGGTCACCTTGTAGCGCACAGTCCCCAACGCCGAGGCAGGGGTGTCGCGCAAGGTTTCCAGCGTGTCGGGAGATTCCCGGCGCAGGTCGATCAGTTCTTCGTTAAGCACTCCCGAAATACCGTGCAACATCCCGTAAATGTCACCGATTTCTTCATATCGGAAGGCTTCGTGGATTACTCCGACGAGGCTGTTGTTGATTACCGCTGTCGGTCCACCTGATTGACCGACGACCAGATTGCCTTTCTTTTTGCCCATTCGTGGCTCCTCCTAGCCCATTTCAATATCCGCACCATCAGCCCATCATAATATATGTGAACTGGTGGATTTGTCACAAATGCCGAAAAAAGTGTGTTGCCCCATTGCACAATTGCGCCTCAAGAGGCGCTTGAAACCGCGGCAACCGTTACGTCGCCAGCGGATCACCCTCACCCACGGCTGTACTCAGCCGCACCACCCTCACCCCGGCCCTCTCCCAGAGGGAGAGGGAGTTGTTCGGAACCGCCGCCATCCTTGGCGGCTTTATATTATGCCCGGCTGGAAGCTGGGGGTCCGATTATACGTGCCGTCTCGTAGGCAGTTGAAACTGCACCAACCGTTGCATCGCCAGCAAGCTGGCGATGCAACGGTTGCCGCGGTTTCAACCGCCCATCCTAATGGCTGTTGCCGAACTATATCCTCTTAAATCTGCTCGACACGTGTGTGAGGGTACAGGGCTTGCGCGTCTTCCAGGCGGCAGACCCCTGTGCCCGGCGTGATCAAGGCGGCTGTGGCGACGGCGGCAGCCCAGCGCAGAGCCTCGCGCCAGTCCTTGCCCTGAAGCCGAGCCTGGATCAGCCCGGCGCTAAATCCATCCCCCGCCCCGGCGGTGTTTAGCACGCGCACCTGAAGCGGCGGCACAAAGAAAACGCCCTCATCCGTGCCCGCCACGGCCCCTTGTTCCCCCAGAGTGATGACGGGGACGCGAATTCCCCGCGCCTGTAGCTCGCGGACGGCGGCGGCTGCCTGCTGCGGGCCGCTCACCGGGTGGCCCAGCAGCGTGGCCGCCTCCGAGGCGTTGGGCTTGATGATGTCAGGCAGCGCGGCGACGTTGGGGGCCAAAAAGCGGTCGCTGGTATCCAGCATGGTCAGGATGCCGCGCTCCTGGGCTGCGCGAATGATGGGCACATACCAGTCCAGCGGCATGGCCGGGGCAACCTCCCGCCCCCCCGGCAGGCTTCCCCCGCAGAACACGAGGCTGGCTTGTGGCAACAGGGACAGCACATGCTCCGTCAGGCGGCGCGAGTCGTCTGGCGTAACCTGCAAGCCGTCCACCGTAACCGTGCCCTGCACCCCATCGCGGGTGCGAGCCAGCACATAGTTGGTGCGCGTCTCCCCGCCCACCCAGATGAAATCGGTGCGAACGCCCTCCGCTTGCAGCCTGGCCTCCATGCGTCGCCCGGTCTCCCCGGCGGCCAGGCCGGTCGCCAGGCTAGGCGTGCCGATCTGGCCCAGCACCCAGGAGACGACGGCCCCCTTGCCACCCATCCCCTCCGCCGCGCCCGTGGCCCTCACGGTTTGCCCAAAGGCAAAATCGTCTACAAAGAGCACCTTGTCCAGGGCGGTATTGGGCGTAATAGTCAGGATCACGAGTTATTCCTCCGGCGGCAGCAGACGAGAGAGCAGCGCGCAACGCGCATTGTTCTCCAGGCGTTCCAGCGTGTCATAGGCGTTGTCCAGGTCGTGCCCCAGCACCGCCACGCCATGCTTGGGCAGCAGCACGCCCATCGCGTAACGTTGAAGCTGCTCCCGCCGCCGCAGCGCCACCTGCACGACCTGATCGGCCAACTCTTGTGAGTGCGCCTTGACTTCGGGCACACACTCGACATCGCCAAACTTGGCCGTATATTCCAGCACTGGCTTCATCGTGCGCCCGGCTGCCGCAAAAACCATCATCCAGCGCGGGTGAGCGTGAATCACCGACCCCACTTCGGGCAAGTTATCATAGACAGCCAGGTGCATACGCACCTCGCGAGATAGCTCGGTTGGCCCTTCCAACACATTATGCTGCGCGTCCAGCACCGAGATTTGCTCCGGCGCGATTTGATAGCGGTAGACCGATCCCATGTAGCGCGGCGAGACGTAAATCAGGCCCTCGTGTCGCACGCTGATATTGCCACCGGCGGAATCGCTCAGACACCGCCCATAGATCAGGCGGGCGATCTCGATCATGTGTTGTTTGACATCGTTCATTGTCCGTTCTCGCTTTCGTGTGGCTGTGATGGGGGATATTTCTGTTCCGCGTATAATTCTGCCAGCAAAGGGGAACGACGCAACACTTGCGCCTGAATCTCTTGAAGGGTCTCCTGGCTGTGGGCCTCAAAGCGGAGGGTCAGCAGGGGTTCCGTCACCGATAGGCGGGCCAGCGCCCAACCATCGGGGAACTGGACGCGCACCCCGTCCAGGGTGTCAATAGGGTACTCGGCGAACGTCGCGGCCAGCTCGTCTAGAATGCGCTGGGCGCGCTCTTTGGGACAGGGAAGCCGCAAATCCGGCGTGATGGGATAGACCGGCACCGTGTCCATCGCCTCCGCAAAGGAGACTCCCAGGTCGTCCAACACCTGAAGCAGCAGCAAGGTAGCGTACAGGGCATCATCTCCGCCCAGCGCGCCAAAGAAATAGTGCCCGCTAATCTCGCCGCCCAGGATGGCCCGTTCGGTCAGCAGCCGGGCCTTGATAAAGGCGTGCCCCGATTTCTCGCGGAGCGGTTGCCCCCCGGCGGCCTGCACCTCATCGGGGACCACCGAGGAGGATTTCAGGTCATAGACTACCGCCGCCCCCGGATGTTGCCGCAGCAGGTAGCGAATAAACAGCACCAGCGTGCGATCGGCGGGCTGCACGCGGCCCCGTCCATCCACGAAAATGACCCGGTCGCCGTCGCCATCGTATGCCGCGCCGAAATCAGCGCCCGCCTGCGTCACAGCAGCCTGAAGGGCCTGCAAATGCTCCGGCACTGCCGGGTTGGGGCTGCGGTTGGGGAAAGAGCCGTCGGGGGTGCAGTATAGCTCGGTCACTTGCTGGCCCGTGGCGCGCAGCACAGCGGGAGCCACCGACCAAAAGCAGCCATTCCCCGCGTCCACCACCACACGACGAGGCTTGAGCGCCGGGAACGCCTCGACCAGCGCGCGCTGGTAAGCAGGCAGAATGTCCTCGCGGCGGTAGGTCCCTTGCCCCTGGGCGAAATCACCCGCCTGCATCTGCCGGGCCAGAGCTTGCAGCGCCTCCGGGGTAATGGGCAGGTCGCCCAGCATCAGCTTGAAGCCGTTGTAGCGTGCGGGGTTGTGCGAGGCTGTAACCATCACGCCGCCCAGAGCGGCCCATGCTTTCTTGGCATAGTAAAAAGCGGGGGTGGGCACGATGCCAATATCCACCACATGCGCGCCGCTCTGTAGCAGCCCGTCAATCAACGCTTGCTTTAGGGCGGGCGTGCTGGTTCGCAGGTCTCCGCCCACGATGATATGCTGGCCGCTCATGCGGCTGCCCACGGCGCGCCCCAGCCGATAGGCGGTATCCTCGGTCAACTCGCTGCCATAGACCCCTCGAATGTCGCAGCTCTTAAAGATGCTCATGGCAGATACCCCCGTTCGCGGCAGGCTTGCAGGAAGCGCTGGTAGCGTTCCCCGTAGGCTGCCTGATATTCCGGGCGCGGCTCTACCACGCGCTCAAAGTGGATCATCCGGGCGGCTGCGGCGGCCAACGTGGGAAAGAAACGCCCGCGCGCGGCCAAAATAGCGGCCCCCATCGCGCCGGAGGGGACCTTGGGCACGCGCAGGGAGCGCCCCAAGACGTCCGCCCGAATTTGCAGGCCCGCCAGGCTGTGCGTGCCGCCCCCGGCAACGTACAGCGTATCTCCCACTGGCGCGCCCAATTCCTCGATCACCTCATAGGACAGCCGCTCCACGTAGGCGATGCCCTCCAGGTGGGCGGCGAAATAAGCAGCCTCGTTCGCGGCCTCCCCCAGCACAAAGCCGGTAGCGTCGGGCTTGGTAAAGGGGAACCGCTCGCCGCGTCGCATGAGCGGGTAAACCAGCAGGTCGGTGGGGCTGTGATCCAGCGCCGCCGCGTTCAGGGCGTCCAGCCGCCGAGCGTCAAACCGCTGCGTCAGGCAATCCGCGCCGGTGCTGCTGGCCCCGCCGGGAAGCCAATAGCCGTCCGGGTGGCGGTGGCAATAGATACGGCCCAACGGGTCGCGCAGCAGGTGCTCGCTCACCCCTTTGAGCACCAGGGTCGTGCCCAGCGTGCTGTTCCAATCGCCAGGCCGCACGGCCCCGCTGGCTAACTGCGAGGCGGTGCCGTCTGTCGAGCCTGCCATCACCGGCGTGCCTGCGCTCAGGCCCGTGCGCGCCGCCGCTTGCGCCGTGATCTGGCCTATAGGCGTGCCGGGAGCCTGGACGGCGGGGAGTTTGCCTAAGGGCAGGTGCAGGTCTCGCTCGATCAGCGCGGGCCAGTTCAGGTCAATAATATCATAGCCCCACTTGAGGGCGTTGGTCCAATCAGTGCGTCCCCACGTCCCCGACAGCCAGCCGATGACCAGGTCGGTGGGGCTGAGGAACCAGCGGGCCTGCTCCAGGCGGTGGGGCTGCTCTTGTTGCAGCCAGTGCAGCTTGCTCAGGGCAAACGAGGCGGAAAAGCCAGTGCCCAGCTTGGCGGCCAGTTCCCCGGCGACGGCCTGCACTTGAGCGGCGGCCTGGCTGGCCCGCGAGTCGGAATACATGATGGCCGGGCCTACCGGCTCCCCGTCGGCATCCACCAGGCAGAGCGTGCCGGAAGTAGAGATGACAGATAGCGCGGCAATGGCGTCTGGCGAGTTGCCCGCCTGCCGAAAGGCCGCTACGGCCTGGGCGAGCGCATCGAACACGGCCTCGCGCCAAGTGCGTGGGTCCTGTTCAAAGCACCCCGGCGAGGAGGAAGCGATCTGATCCAGGGGGAAATCGCTGACGGCTTGGGAATTGACCTGGCCTTCCAGGTCGGCTATGATGGCTCGGGCGCCTTGCGTGCCGAGGTCAATACCGAGAACATACATGGGACTGCTCCTGCTGGGAACGCAAATCACCCAATCTTACGCAAGCATGGGCGTCATGTCAAAGACCGGCAGCGGCTTGAAAAGCGGCCAGCCCCCCTCAAGCGCCCTCGCCCTTTGGGAGAGGGATAGGGTGAGGG
>JAAYXX010000146.1 GCA_012515695.1 Chloroflexota bacterium | reverse complement strand
GCAAACACCATCAGCATCAGGTCATAAGCCTTTGCCTTCGCTTTATTGCTGATGACTATATTGCGCTCATCATTTACTTCGATTTCTTTTTGCTTGGCAGCGTTTGGATCTTTTTTCAGGAGATAAACCCCTATTGCCGCGCCGAGATTCCCCCCGAACAGACCTGCACCTATGCCGATACATACATAGGGTAATGCGCGCATAATGCCCTGTGCATCCGGCAGCAATTTCGCAAGCACCAGCCCCGTTATTAGCACTGCAAGCCCAAGCGCCGAAAGCACGACATTTTTCCCAATCCCGCTATTCTTCATTGCTTTGTGCCTCCTCATAGAGGAATATCTCCTCATTGCTCATTTTAAAGAATCTGGCAATTTTGAAGGCCAGGATAATAGACGGATTGTACCGACCATTTTCCAAAGAGCTTATCGTTTGTCTGGACACTTCCAGAGCGGCGGCCAGTTCTTCTTGCTTGATTCCTCGTTGCTTGCGAATTTCCTCTAGCCGATTCCTCACATGCGCCCTCCCTGCTTGCAGGTTTGATTTCCATCCACAGAATAGCATAGCAACACCACAATGTCAAGTGTGCTTTACATCAGTTATGTCTGCGTCGCGCTCGAATTGCCCCCATGCTGTTTATGGCTAAAATAGGGCACAGTCGCAGCCAGAACCCTGTCGTCCTGGCGCTGTTACTCGCCGTCCGGCAGCCCGATAGCCATTGGGCCGCCGCCCATTGCCCCACCAGATGGCGAGCGCTGCTCTGAATAGGCTAGTTCTACCCAAAGGGATACCATGCGTCGATTGCGTTTGTTGCTTTGCCTCATTCTACTCCTGGCCGGTTGCCGCGCCGCCCCCTCCGCCGATGGCCGTGTGCGCGGCGAGATATTGGTGTGGCACGGAGGGAACGAAGCTGAAGCCCAGGTGCTCACCGGACTCTTGCAGCGGTTTATGGAAGTCTACCCCAATGTGCGCGTCGTGCAGTCCGTCATCCCCGCCGACAAACTGCAAGAGCAGTTCGCCACCCGCGCCGAGATGGGGTTGGGGCCTGACCTGCTGATTCTGCCCGGCCAGTGGCAAAACGAACTCGTCGAAGCGGGCCTCGTCCAAGACCTGACCCGCTATGAACTCGACCTTTCGGCCTACCTGCCCACCGCCGTGCAAGCCCTCCGCTACGGCGACGGCCTCTACGGCCTGCCATTCTCCCTACAGACGACGGCGCTGTATTACAACAAGGAACTGGTCGCCGAACCCGCCACCACGCTGGACCAACTGTTGGCGCACGCCAACGAAGGCAAGCAGGCGGTGCTCTATACCGACTTTTACCGGGCTTTTTGGGGCATTCAAGCGTTCGGCGGCACGGCCCTGGACGATCAGGGGCGCGTCGTTCTGGACGCGGGCGGATTTGCCAACTGGTTGGGCTGGCTCAAAATCGCCCAAAATACGCCGGGCATCATCCTGACCAATGACCAGCATGTCGGCCTGACGCTGTTCACCCAGGGCCAGGCCGCCTACTATGTGGGCGGGTCAGACGAGGCCCCGGCCCTCAAAGAGGCGCTGGGCGCGGACAAGCTGGGCGTGACCTCGCTTCCCGCGGGACCACACGGCCCCGCAGGCCCCGCCTTGCGCGTGGACGCGCTAATGATTAATGCCGCCTCTTCCCCGGCACAAACCGAGTTGGCCTTGCGCCTGGCCCGGTTCCTCACCAACAGCGAGCAGCAGACCCGGCTCGCCAGGGAACTGGGGCGCATACCGGCCAACACCCGCGTCCGCATAGACCGGCGCATCAACCCGCTGGTGGCCGAGTTCATCGCGCAGGCCCGAACCGGCGTCGCCTTGCCCAACCTCCCCCAGACCACCGACTTGATGACCGTCGGCGACGAAGCCTACGCGCAGGCGTTGGAGGGGGTTCTCAGCGTCAGCGAGGCCGCCGTGCAACTATCCAACCAGGTGAACGCCAAATACGGCCTGACCCAGGAGGTCGAGGCCAGCGCCGAGCAGACGTGCGCGCTGGAAGGCACCATTCGGCTGTGGCATCGCTGGCCCCAAGCCGAGGCCGTCGCCTTGAGACAGGCAGTCTACGGGTTCATGCGCCGCTGTCCCGGCGTGTATGTCCAACTGGTGCAGGTCGAGTCAGGAACGCTATACGATCGCTATCGTGAGGCAGTGGCCCAGGGACAAGGGCCAGACCTGATCATCGGTCCCAACGAGTGGGTTACTCCCCTGGCAGCGGAGGGACTGCTGCGCGACGTGACGCAAATGGCGACCCCTGATCTGCTGCAACGGTATCTGCCCAACGCCCCCCGCACGATGATGGTGGGCGAACGGCTATACGGCTTGCCGCTATCGCTGCGCGTGATGGCCCTCTACTACAACCGCTCCTTGATGAGCGACCCCCCGGCCATGCTCACCGACCTGGTGAATCAGGCCACGCCGGAACGGCAGGTGGCCTTGCCCGTTGGGTTCTACCCGGCATTCTGGGGGCTGGGCGCGTTTGGTGGCCTGAAAACCGACGCGAACCAGCAGACGACGCTAGAGCAAGAAGGGGTGGCGGCGTGGCTGGGTTGGCTGCGGAAGGCAGCCGATCATCCCGGCGTCGTGGTGAGCAACGACGCGCTGT
>JAAYXX010000145.1 GCA_012515695.1 Chloroflexota bacterium | reverse complement strand
GTTACCGAGGGATGTTGATAAGTCTTAACAGAATAGTTCTGTAACAGCCATTAGGATGGGCGGTTGAAACCGCGGCAACCTCTGCCAAGTCCACCTTCGTGGACTCGCTTCCCAGCCGCCGAAGGGCGGCTGAGCCAACTCGTTGGCACGCAATGGTTGGTGCAGTTTCAACTGCCTATGGCGATGCAAGGTCTGATGCGGCTTTGACTGCCTATGTGTGGCGCGCGCCCAGAGCGCCGAGCATCCCAGAGCCGCGCAAGGGTTGAGGCGTCCCCCGTTTTGTGGTATACCATGTTTGCTCAAGGGTCTGTGGCGCGGGGCGTGCCAATTCTGCCCCCATGTTCGTTGCTGGAAAGGGCCAGGGCTGGCCGGGGAGGGTTCGCCTCTACCAGTGTCCTGGGTCATCAATTGCACACTGATGGGAGAATCAACATGCCAGTATCCGTCAAAATCGGTTTTGTGCCCTCGTATCGCTTTGGATGGACCTCGTGGACGGCCAAGATGCGCGAGGACAGCCTGGCCGCGTTGCGCCAGATTCCGGGCGTAGAAGTGGTCGTCCCGCAGGAGGCGCCGGATGGCGCGGCTGATGGCGGCGCGATGGACGCCGAGCGGGGGCTGACGCCTCACGGGGCGGTGCGTAGCCTGGATGAGGCGGAGGTGGTTGCCGAGTATTTCGCGGCGCAGAAGGTGGATGGCCTGATCCTCTGCCCGCTGGACTTTGGCGATGAGCGTTCCGCCTGCAAGATCGCGGAAAAGCTGCGCGTTCCCGTGCTATTGTACGCCACCAAGGAGCCTTACGCGCCCGACGAGCCGGGGATGGGCCGCACCTCGGATTCGTATTGCGGCAACCTGTCGATTGCCTCTGGCCTGTATCGCCGCCATATCCCCTTTCACTTTGCGGGCATCTTTTTCCCCGACGAGGCCGAGTTCCGCGCTGAGGTAGACGCCTTTGTGCGGGCGGTCGCGGTGGTCAAAGGGTTGCGGAATGCGCGTATCGGGCAGGTGGGGGTGCGCCCGGCGGCGTTCGAGACGGTGAGCTATGACGAGGCCGCGATGGTTTACAAGTTCGGTCAGAACGTGATCCATACCAACCTGGCCGACGTGGTGAGCCGCGCCAAAGAGTACGCCGACGATGCCCCGGAAGTGCAGGCCGTGATTGCTGATATCCGCCGAACCGTGCCCATCATCACCGTGGCGGATGATTACCTGATCAATGCTGCCAAAATGGAGCTGGCGCTGGCCGCCTTTTGGAAGGAATCGCGCCTCTCGGCGATGGCCGTGCAATGCTGGCCCTCCATTCAGCCCATGATGGGCATTTCCATGTGCGCGCTGTATGGTCGCCTGACCCAGCAAGCCATGCTTACCGCCTGCGAGACAGACGTGATGGGCGCGCTGGCTATGCTGGTCAACTATCAGGCGGCAATGGGCGAGACGGTGCCCCATTTCATTGATTGGACGATTCAGCATCGGGAAAACCCCGACTGGCTGCTGGCGTGGCATTGCGGCAACGCACCGGCTTCGCTGGCTCAGACTTGCCAGGAGGTGGCGCTGCGCTCTCGGCGCGACATGAAGGGCGAACTGCCTGTGCAGTCGGGCGATCCGCAGGCTGGCCTGTACCAGTTCCGCATTCGTCCGGGGCGGGTGACGCTGTGCCGTCTGGCCGAATATGACGGCGAATGGAAGATGCTGATTACCACTGGCGAGATCATCCCCTCGGAGGAAAAGCTGGCGGGGACGTGGGCCTGGGTCGAGGTCAAGGACCACGCCCGGCTGTACCGCACCCTCGTCGAGGAGGGCTTTGTGCATCATGCCAGCATGATCCACGGCGATCAGGTGCAAGCGCTTCTGGAAGCCTGCAAGTTCCTGGATATCCGGCCCATCCTGGTGGACTGAGGGAGGGGGCGTTCGTGGCAACGCTGGACATCGTAGGGCTGGGCCTGTCCACGCTGGATGTGCTTATGCGCCTGAAGGACATGCCCACCTGGGAGCGGCCCGGCGCGCTCAGTGATTTCGCGCTGGAAGGCGGC
>JAAYXX010000144.1 GCA_012515695.1 Chloroflexota bacterium | reverse complement strand
TACCTGACCTCGCTGATCAATATGGTGCCCACCTCCGTCCACGTGGAGCACTATGCACGGATTATCGAACGCACCAGCCTCATGCGGCGGCTGATTGACGCGGCGGGCCAAATCGCTGCCCTGGCCTACGAAGGCCGCGAACAGGTGGACGAGGTCATTGACAAAGCCGAGCAAATCCTGTTCGAAGTGTCCCAGCGTCGCATTAGCAAATCCCTGGTCCCCATCAGCGAGATCGTCAAGAATTACTATGACCGCATCGAGTTCCTGGTGGAACACCCCGACGAAACACTCGGAGTCCCCACCGGCTTTACTGACCTGGACCGGCTGTTGGGCGGGCTGCAACCCTCCGACCTGATTATCATTGCTGCCCGGCCCGGCGTGGGTAAAACCAGCCTCGCCATCTCCCTGGGCATGAACGCCGCCCTCAAAAGCAACGCCGTGGTCGCCATCTTTACCCTGGAAATGTCGGGCGAGCAACTCGTGCAGCGTATGCTCTCCTCACAGACTGGCATCGACTCGCAGCGCCTGCGCTTGGGCCGCATCGAAGATATGGAGTGGGAAAAGTTCACCCATGCCAGCGGCGTGCTCTCTGAGGCAGCCATTTTTATCGACGACACGCCCTCCCCGTCGCCTATGGAAATTCGCACCAAGGCCCGCCGCCTGGCCGCCGAATATGACCTGGATATGATCATCATCGACTATCTCCAGCTTATGCAGGCTGGCGAGCGGCGCAGCGAGAACCGCGTGCAAGAGATTTCCTATATCTCGCGCTCGCTCAAGTCGCTGGCCCGCGAGTTGAACGTGCCGGTGATCGCCCTGTCGCAGTTGTCGCGTGCGGTGGAATCGCGCCAGGAAAAGCGCCCCGTGCTATCGGACCTGCGCGAGAGCGGTTCCATCGAGCAGGACGCAGATATTGTGATGTTTATTTATCGCGACGAGATGTACGACGAGAACAGCGACCGCGCCAACGTGGCCGACATCATCGTCGCCAAACACCGTAATGGCCCCACAGACACTATCTCGCTCCGGTTCGACTCGTCCTTGACCAAGTTCGGCGACCTGGAGATGCATAGTGTCGAAGAGTATTTCGCGGATGAAGAATTTGGACCCTTATGAAACTGTTTGCAGGCTTTCCGGCTGGCAAAACACGCTTTACTCCCATCCCTGACAGCTTTTACACCCAACTGCTCCCCGAAATTGATGATCTGGCCGAGCTAAAGCTGACCCTGTTCATGTTCTGGTCGCTCAATCGCCAGCGCGGCTATCCCCGCTATCTCACGCGCCGGGAGTTGGAGGCCGAGAGCGTGTTACTCAATGCCCTGCGCTCGGTTGACGCGGGAGACCCCAGGGACGTGCTGCCCCAGGCAATGGAGCGGGCCATCGCGCGCGGAACCCTCTTGCATCTCACCATCAGCGATAAAGAGGGCACGGAGGAATATCTGTTCCTCAATACACCGCAGGGACGCCGGGCCGTCGCCCAGGTCAAGAGCGGCGAGTTGCTGCTGGAAAAGACCGGCTATGTGCGCGAGCCGCACCTGGAAGACGAGGCCCGCGCAGGTATTTTCGATCTGTACGAGCAGAATATCGGCCTGTTGCAACCCCTGCTGGCTGAAGAGTTAAAAGAGGCCGAGCAGCTATACCCCGCCGATTGGATCGAGGAGGCGTTCTATATCGCCGTAGAGCGCAATGCCCGCAACTGGCGATATATCAAGAGCATTCTGGAGCGTTGGGCGCACGAGGGAAAGGATGACGGTCAGGCAGATGCTCGACGTGACCGCCGCTCTGCCTTGCGTAAAAAACCCAGATTCAGCCTGCGAGGCCATCGGCTATGAACGATACAGACACGAAACCCGATCAGGATATCTTGCTCACATCCTCGCCCGCCCCTGAACCGCAGGGCGACGAGGAATGCCCCTATTGCCACGGCGTAGGCGCCATCCGGCTCGACGTGCCCGTCGGCCATCGGTTGTTCGGCAAGGCGGTCCCTTGCCGCTGCAAGCGCCAGTCCATCCAGCAAAAGCGCCTGGCCCAACTACGCAAGATCAGCAACCTGGAACACCTGCAACATATGACCTTTGACGCCTTTCGCACCGACCCCTATGAATCCGCCGAGATTTCCTGGATTCTCGAAGAGGCGCTGCGAACGGCGCGCAGCTTTGCAGAGAACCCGTCTGGCTGGCTGATCTTTACCGGCAGCTATGGCTCCGGCAAAACCCACCTGGCCGCCGCTCTGGCAAACTATCGCGTAGAGCGGGGACTGCCAGTGCTGTTTGTCGTGGCCCCTGACCTGCTGGACCACTTGCGGGCCACCTATGCGCCAGAAAGCCCCGTCACCTACGACGAGCGCTTTCAACAGGTGCGCGACGTAGAAGTGCTGGTGCTGGACGACCTCGGCACCCAGAACACCACCCCCTGGGCGGCGGAAAAGCTGTACCAGCTATTGAACTATCGCTATAACGCCGCGCTGCCCACGGTCATCACGACAAACCAATCGCTCGAAGACATAGACCCACGCCTGGGATCTCGCTTCCGCGACCAGAATCTGGTTCGCAAAATCCCCATGTATACCCCCGATTTCCGCACCAAGATCATGGGGGAGAACGTGACCGGCAAGGGGGAGACCTTTGGCGGGTTAAGCCTCTACGAAGAGCTGACATTTACTTCCTTCTCTGACCGCAAGGGAGAGCTGGAACCCGCCGTTCAGGCGCGCCTGCGCGAGACCGTGCGCCAGATCGAGGAATATGCCGAGTCGCCCATGAACTGGCTGCTGTTGCGCGGCCCCTATGGCGTGGGTAAAACCCACCTGGCCGCCGCCGCCGCCAACAAGGTCATGCGCAGCGGGTCGCTGGTGCTGTTCGTCGTCGTCCCTGACCTGCTCGACCACCTGCGGGCCACCTTCCAGCCCGGCAGTTCCATATCCTATGACCAGCGTTTCAACGAAGTGCGCCGGGCGCGCTTTCTAGTGCTGGACGATATGGGCACGCAAAACACCACCCAATGGGCGCAGGAAAAGCTCTTCCAAATCCTGAACTATCGCTACGTCGCCCGCCTGCCAACCATCATTACCCTTTCGACAGCGGATTGGGACAGGCTGGATGAGCGGCTACAAAGCCGCCTGCTGGATGCCAGCGTCTGCACTATCCTGGATATCAATGTTCCCAGCTATCGGGGAGCCTTGGAGCCGCCCAAGAACGTCCGACGCACCACGCGCCGCCGCTAACAGGGCCTAGAACGGATGCTGCTCAACCATGCCCCCACACGCTCACAACCCCCATCCAGGGCGGACAGGCTGTAGGCGCGCCATTTTGGCGCGGGTTTGCGCGCCTGCAAGGCGCGGCTACTGTCCGCCTCTGAACCCACGGGACGAGGGAGCTTGTCGCCTTCTTCCCCTGGAAGCGCATTGGACCGCCGCCATCCTTGGCGGCCCCATATCATGCCGGCTGGAAGCCGGCGGTCCAATTTCGCCTGCAAGGCGCGGCTACCTGCCCGCCTCTGAATCCCTCTCCCCCTCTCCAAACCTGGAGAGGGGGCCGGGGGGTGAGGTCTTCCCGCCGGGGCGTGCGGTCTTGCCGCCGGGGCGCGAGGTCCGCCAGACCAAGCCTATGGAACCCCCGCTACGCCTTGCGCGTCTCACCAACAAGGAGGTTGATTGCCCATGACTACCTGGTGGAGACGCATCCCCCGCGCAGTCCAGGCCCTGTTGCTGGCCGTGGCCGTGGTTCTGCTTCTGCTGTCTATCGCTTATGTCAATCGCGAGCGCATCAGCAATACCCTGGCCCACTGGACGGGCGAGCAAACGCTGGTCGAGCAAGTCAAGGGCACGCTGGCGCTGGCGTATTTGCGCCTGACCCAACCCCTGCCCCAAACCGAGCCGCTTGTGCCCATGCCCCACACCGGCATGTCGCCCTATGGCGTCAATACCTTTCTTGAGCAAGAGGTCGAGCCGGAGAAGGTAGATCGCTCGCTGCAACTCATCGCCGACGCCGGGTTCCACTGGATTCGCCAGCAATTCCCCTGGGAAGACATCGAGATCGCTGGCAAGGGGAATTATGTTGACCCCAAGTGGAACGTCAGCACGTGGGAAAAGTATGACCGCATCGTGGACCTGGCGGAGAAGCACGGCCTGGAGATCATCGCCCGGCTGGACACCCCCCCGGCCTGGTCGCGCTCGATGGGCAACGCCGAGGGGTGGACCCTGGCCCCGCCGGACAATTACGAGGATTTCGGCGATTTCGTGTACACCGTCGTGAGCCGCTACAAGGGGCGCATCCGCTATTACCAGATATGGAACGAACCCAACATCTTTCCAGAGTGGGGCGACCAGCCCGCCGACCCGGCGGGATACGTCGAACTGCTCAAGGTGGCCTATCGCCGCGCCAAAGAAGCCGACCCCGATTGCGTTATCATTGCGGCGGCGTTGGCCCCCACCACCGAGGAAACCCCCTTTGAGTTTGGCCCGCGCAACGTCAGCGACCTGATCTACCTGGAAATGATGTACGAGGCGGGCGTGCAGGGGCATTTCGACATCATGGGCGCGATGGCCTACGGCCTGTGGACTGGCCCCTATGACCTGCGTACCAGCCGCGACCGCACCAATTTCTCCCGCGTGCAGTTGATCCGCGAGATCATGGTGCGACACGGAGACGCAGACAAGCCCATCTGGGCGGCAGAAGTCGGCTGGAACGCCGTGCCGGAGAACTTTGACGGGTTCCCCGCCTATGGCCGGGTGAGCAAGCAACTGCAAGCCGTTTATGCAGTAGAGGCATACCAACGCGCCGCGCGCGAATTCCCCTGGCTGGGGATGATGAACTATTGGTTCTTCCGCCGCCCCTCGGACGCTGAGCAGAACCAGGCGTGGTACTATTTCCGCATGGTCGAGCCTGATTTCACCACGCTGCCAGCCTATGACGCCCTGTCCGAAATGGCCAATCAGCCCCCGTCCGTCTATTTCGGCTACCATCAAGAAGACCATTGGGCGCTGAACTATAGCGGGCCGTGGGAGCACGTGCGCGACGAAAACGCCGTGCTGGGCGGTTACTCCCAGGGCCAGGACGGCGCAACGCTCGAATTCACGTTCGTCGGCCCGCAGTTGGACCTGGTGCTGCGCGACGCCGCCCAGGCCGCCCACCTGCAAGTCACGGTGGACGGGCGCCCCGCCCGCCTCTCTCGCCCGTGGGCTGCTCCCCACTCGGACGCCCCGGCCATTACCGTGGCCCAAGGGCTGCGCGACGGCCCCCATCGGGCGCGCATTGAGGTCCGTGGCGGGCCAGTGCAGCTAGACGGCGTGATCGTCCAGCGCGGGCGGTTCGCCTGGCTGGGCTGGCTGCGCGGCCTGCTCACCGTGGGGGGCGTGGTGCTGGGGACCGGGCGGTGGCGGCGGGCCATGCTGGAGCGCCATGACGAGGAATAGCCTCCGCCGCTGGGAATGGCTGGGCGTCTTGCTGCTGATCGCGCTGGCGCTGGGCCTGCGCCTGTACCGCCTGGACGCGCAGAGTCTCTGGAACGATGAGGGCACCAGCGTGGCGCTGGCCTTGCGCGACCTGCCCACCATTACCCGCAACGCGGCCAGCGACATCCACCCGCCCCTGTACTACTATTTGCTGCACGGCTGGCTGCGGCTCGCCGGGGTAGACCCTGCCGCCCCCGCGCCCGTGGGGGAAGCTGCGGCCCGCTCGCTGTCGGCATTGGTGGGCGTGGGGATCGTCGCGGCCACCTATCTGTTCGCCCGCCGGTTCTTTGGACCGCTCACCGCCTTGCTGGCAGGGTTACTCGTGGCTATCTCCCCTTTCCAGATATACTATGCTCAGGAAGCGCGCATGTATATCCTGGTGACGTTATTCGGCCTGCTGTCCATGCTGGCCTATGCCCGGCTGCTGGCGGCGTGGGAGACAGCCAGCGCCCGGCAAATGGCGGGGCGAGCGGCCCTCTATCTGCTGGCTACCGCCCTGGCTATCTATAGCCATTATTTCGCCTTTGCCCTGCTGGCCGCGCAGAATATCGCGTTTGTGATATGGCTGCTCGCCCGCAATCGTCCTGATGAAACGCCCGGCATGTATGCCACAGCCTCCCCGCCGACTCGTATCAATCGCAGCCCTATCAAAACCCTGCTGCTATGGGCGGGGCTACAGGCGTGCGTAGGGCTGGCCTATGCGCCGTGGCTGGCCCTTTCCTGGCGCTCGCTGAAAAGCTGGCCCGCCGTGAGCGCCCCGCTCTCCCTGCTGCAACTGCTCCGCAACGTCGCTCATGTGTTCAGCGTGGGCCTGACGCTGGAGCAAGGAGGCGCGCTGTCGCTGCTGGCGCTGGCGTCGGCGGCCCTGATCGTGCCGGGCCTGCTGGATTGGGGCAGGCGCGCCAGAATGGCGCGGCTACAGCCCTCTTCCTCCCTCTCCCATTGGGAGAGGGAGACGACCATAGGTCGTGGGGTGAGGGATAGATCAAGCGGCTCCGGCCTCATCCTCACCCTGCTCTACCTGATCGTGCCCATCCTGACCATGTACGCGCTATCCTTGCAGCGCCCCATGTACAAACCCAAATTCCTGCTGCTGGCTACCCCCGCCTATTACATCCTGCAAGCGTGGGGCATCACCACCGTGGGGCGCTGGCTGGGCCGCATCACCAACCGCCGCTGGCTGGCAGCGTTCCCCATCGTGGCGCTGACGGCGCTGGCATGCCTGCCCGTGGCCGCTTCCCTGCAAAACCTCTATTTCGACAGCAACTATCGCCGTGACGACTATCGCGGGATCGTGAAATATATCCAGGCGACCGCCGGGCCGCAGGACGCCATCCTGATTAACGCGCCATCGCAAATCGAAACGGTAGACCTGTACTATCGCGGCCCGCTGCCGGAATACCCGTTGCCGCTGTCAAGACCCCTCGACCCCGCCCAGACCGAGGCCGCATTGCAAGACATCGTGGCCCGCCATCCGCGCGTCTATGGCATCTTTTGGGCCACCGATGAAAGCGACCCTCAGCGGTTCGTCGAGGGGTGGCTGGATAGTCGTTGCTTCAAGACGATGGATAGCTGGTTCGGCAACGTGCGGCTGGTGGTGTACGCCGTCCCGCAAGCCACCCCCGCCGAAGCCGAGTACCCGACGGACTATGTTTGGGGCGAGCGCATTCGACTGCGGGGCTATAGCCTGCTCACGCCCGACCCGGCCAGCGGCGACATCGTCCAGCTCACCCTGTTCTGGGAGGCGCTGGCCCCCATTGACCGCCGCTACAAGGTTTTTACCCACCTGGTAGACGGGCGGGGCAACATCGTCGGCCAGCGCGACAGCGAGCCTGCCGGAGGCAGCCGCCCCACAGACGCCTGGCAGCCGGGGGAGATCATCGCCGACAACTATGGCTTGCTGATTCCGGCAGGCACGCCGCCCGGAGAGCACACGCTGCGCGTCGGCTGGTATGGCGCTGACGACGGCCAACGCCTGACCGTATCCGCCGGAGATCAACCCCTGGGCGACTCGGTGGAACTGGCGCAGATCACGCTGCGCTCGCCCCAGGCCCCGCCGCCAGCAGCCGCGCTGGACATCGAGCGCGAGCAGCAGGCGAGCTGGGGTTCCGCGCAACTCATCGGCCACAGCCTGCGGCGGCTGGGTTTTGAGCACGAACCGGCCACATCCTTCCGCCCCGGAGAGGGCACGCGGCTCGTGCTGTTCTGGCAGCGAGAGGGAAACGAGCCACCGCCGGAAGGGTTCTATCTGGCGCTGGAAGACAGACGCCGCCAGACGGTGTGGGAGCAAGAGATCACGCCTCTGGGCGGGCTATATCCACCCGCCCAATGGCAACAGGGCGAGGTGCTGCGCGACATCCAGCAAGTATTCCTGCCGCCCACCCTTGTCCCCGGAACATATCGGCTGACCATACGCTCCGCTCAGGGCGAGCCAAAAGCCCACACCCTGCAACAGATGGTCATCAAGCCATAATCTACCCCAACCCCAGCCGTCGGGGGTGCGTGTAGACGGTCATCCGGCTGCCCCGCAAATAGCCCGCAATGGTGAGGCCAAAACGCTCGGCAAACTGCACGCCCAACGCCGTGGGGGCCGACATGGACAGCAGAATGGGCAGCCCCAACCGGATAGCCTTGGTGACCATCTCGTAGCTCAGGCGGCCAGAGCAGAGCAGCAGCTTGTCCGCCAGGGGGATACCCCGCAGCAGGCAATGGCCCACCGCCTTGTCCACGGCGTTGTGCCGCCCCACGTCCTCGCACAAGATCAACAGCTTGCCTTGCGCGTCGAACAGAGCCGCCGCGTGTACCCCGCCCGCGTGACGGTGTAGCTCCTGAGCCGCGGCCATCGCCTGCGATAGCCCCAACACCACCTGCGTATCCACCACCAACTCGCTTTGCACCGGCGACAGTGGCATCTCGGCGCGGTCCACGTCCACCGCCCCGCAACCTGCGCGAATCAGGCGCACCACTTCCAGCCGGGCCTCCGGGCGCAATCCGCCAGGCCGCACCAGCACCTCTACCTGGTTGCGCGACTCGCCGCCAGCCTCAGCGCCCGCTTCCATTTCGGGCAACCCCCGCCCACAATGCCGAATGGTGAGCACGTCGGCAAAATCCGCCACCAGCCCCTCGCTAATGCAAAAGCCAGCCGCAAGCTCCTTCTCCATGCCGGGCAGGCGCATCAGCACGGCCACCTGCTGGCCGTTCACGTGCAGCGACAGCGGCTCCTCCAGCACAACCTGCGTCTCTTGCTCCGCGATCTCGCCATCTCGTATTTGCCAGACTCGGCGGGTCGTTGTAGGCCAATGTTGTTCCATCATACCCTTCTCTCTGTATCAGCTACCGAGATTATACGGAAAACGCGGGCACACTCGAAAGAGCATGCCCGCGACAAATCACCTTATACAATTGGCTTGCGCCTGATTGCCATACCCCAGACCAGTTTACCGGGGCTTGGCTGCCGTCTGCGCCTGCGGCTGGGCCTGCTTCTCGCCCCGGCCATAGATCCACCAGTAGATACCGCCCACAAAGACAGCGCCACCGATGATATTGCCGATGGTTACGGGCAACAGGTTGCTGAACAGGAATTGACCAATGGTCACATTCGCGCCGTTGAGCATGCCCAGCGGGATAAAGAACATGTTGGCGATCGAATGTTCCCAGCCCAGCGTCACAAAGGCCATAATCGGGAACCAGATTGCCAGAATCTTGCCCGCGATGTCATCAGCAGCGAGCGCCATCCAGACGGCCAGGCAGACCAGCCAGTTACAACCGATGCCCCGCAGAATCGCGGTACCCCAGTTCAGACTTACTTTGCCTTCGGCAATAGCAGCGGCCTGGGCACCCAGGTCCCCGCCGTTCACCGTGCCGGTCAGGTATGCCAGGAAAAGGGCCACAAAGACCGACCCGATAAAGTTGCCGACGTACACAAAGACCCAGTTGCGCAACAGGTTGCGCCATTTGGCCGAACCCGTCAGACAGGCCGGGGTAATCACGCCTGTGTTGCCAGTGAATAATTCGGCACCGGCGATGATGACCAGCATCAGGCCCACCGGAAAGACACCGCCAAAGACGAACTTGCCCAGGCCAGGGTTGGCCGCGTTGAGGGCGGGGCTACCCTTGCCTACGATGATAGCCAACAGGCCGCCGAAGGCGATGAACGCCCCGGCCAGGAAGCCCAGGACAAGCTGCTTGGCTGCAGGCAACTCAGCCTTGCTGCAACCTGCTGTGCAGGCTGTCTCGACGATTGCTTTTGGTGATTTGAAGGGCATTTTCTGTTCTCCTTGTACTGGTAGAGTTGGATGGATGGATATTTGGAAGGTTGATCATCAATTATGTTGCCGAAAACGCCTCTGTCGTCGGCAAGATCACCTCCCTCCCGATCTATAACACTGTGAGCAGACAAGAGTTACCTCTATCCGCCCTAGAGATTGCCATCAAGCTTTTCGACATTGACCGCGCACGCCTTGAACTCGGGAATCTTGGCAACCGGGTCAAGCGCCGCATTGGTGAGCAAGTTAGCAGCCGCTTCTCTAAAGTGGAAGGTCATGAACACGACGCCCTGCTCGGGCCGGTCCACCACCTCCGCTTTGGCGACAACTTCGCCACGGCGCGAGCGAACCTTGACCATGTCGCCGTCCTCGATCTTGAGGGCGCGGGCATCGACGGGGTTAAGCTCCACCAACGCCTCCGGATAGATTTCCTCCAGGCCCTTGGATCGGCGAGACATGGTGCCGCCATGCCAATGGAACAGCACGCGACCCGTGGTAAAGATGAACGGATATTCGGCGCAGGGCACTTCGTCGGGCGGCAACCACTCCACCGCGCTAAAGTGACCCAGGCCGCGAGAGAACTTGGCCGTGTGCAAGACCTTTGTTCCAGGGTGATCCTGCGTCGGGCAAGGCCACTGGATGCCTACCTTGTCGATGCGGTCGTAGGTGATACCGCCATAGATGGGCGTCAGGGCAGCCACTTCTTCCATGATCTGCTGCGGGTTGCGATATTCCCACGAAGCATACGGCGCAGCGCTCGCGTCCATTCCCAGGCGCTTTTGGATACGCCGGGCCAGGTCGACCAGGATTTCCCAGTCGGGGCGAGCCTGACCAGGGGGCGTGACCGCATGCCGCACCATCTGCACGCGCCGCTCGGTATTGGTGAACGTGCCA
Organism: Chloroflexota bacterium; assembly: GCA_012515695.1. Lineage (GTDB taxonomy): Bacteria > Chloroflexota > Anaerolineae > UBA1429 > UBA1429 > JAAYXX01. The sequence continues at coordinate 4,981 of JAAYXX010000144.1, read as the reverse complement.
TCCTTCTCGGCAAACGCAGCGCCTGGCAAGATCACGTCGGCATACGGCGTGGTCTCGCTTGAGAGGATCTCTTGCACAACCAGGAACTCGGTTGCGGCCAACGCCTTGCGGGCGTGATTCGCGTCAGGGTCGGTCATGCCAGGGTTCTCACCCAGGACAAAGAGACCCTTGACTTCGCCGCGCTCGGCAGCGTGGAGCATCTCGGTGACGGTCAACCCCACCTTCTGGCTGCTGGTTTTGCCCCAGGCTTGCGCGAATTTGGCTTGCACAGCCTCATCCATCACCTTCTGATAGCCGGTGTAGAAATTGACCAGGCAGCCCATGTCGCAAGCGCCCTGGACGTTGTTCTGACCACGCAGCGGGTTCACCCCACCACCGGCCACGCCCATGTTGCCCAGGAGCATTTGCAGGTTGGCGCAAGAGAGCACGTTCTGGTGCCCCGTGGTATGCTGGGTGATGCCCATTGCATAGAGCAGCGCGCCCGGTCGGTTCTCGGCCAGGATATGCGCAGCCTTGCGGATGTCGTCCGCCGGAACGCCGGTGATCTCGGCCGTCGCTTCAGGCGTATACTTGGCTACCATCGCCCGCAGTTCCTCAAATCCCTCGGTGCGCTCGGCGACAAATTGCTTGTCGTAGAGTTCCTCGGCGATCAGCACGTTCATGATCCCGTTGATCAGGGCGATGTCCGTGCCAGGGAGCTGCCGCAGATGCAGCGTCGCGAAATCGGTAATCGGGATACGTCGCGGGTCCGCAACGACCAACTTGGCCCCGCGCTGCTTCACGGCCTGCCGAATACGCATGCCGATAACTGGATGGTTCTCCGTCGTGTTGGAACCGATGATAAAGTAGGCAAGGGCGTCATCGCTGATGTCCTCAATCGAGTTCGTCATGGCGCCGGAACCAAACGCTGTGACCAGACCGGTCACTGTGGAGCTGTGTCAAAGACGGGCACAGTGGTCCACATTGTTTGTACCGAATAACCCCCTGGCCATTTTCTGGACGAGATAGTTCTCCTCGTTCGTGCACTTGGCCGAGCTGAGGAAAGCCAACGCGTCGGGACCGTTCTGCTGGGCAATTTCCACAAACTTGTCAGCCACCAGGTCCAACGCCTCGTCCCATGTCGCCTCGACAAACTCGCCATCCTTCTTGATAAGGGGCGTGGTCAGGCGCTCTTCATTATGCACATAGTCCCAGCCGAAACGGCCCTTGACGCAGGTCCAACCCTTGTTCGCCGCGCCGTCCCAGTTGGATTGCGCGCTGGTGACCTTGTTATCCTTGACCATCAAGTCGAGAGTGCAGCCCACACCGCAATATGGGCAAGTGGTCGTGACCTTTTTCATCTCCCAGGTGCGGCCAGCACCCGCCCGCATCACAGGGGTCAACGCGCCAGTCGGGCAGATTTCCATGCACATCCCGCAGAATTCGCAGGGCGAATCCTGGAGGCTGCCGTCATAGGCCGTGCCGACCTTGGTATCCCAGCCACGTCTGATCAGCCCGATCGCTTCCACGCCGTTGATCTCGTCGCAAGCGCGGATACACCGGCGGCAGAGAATACACTTGTTGTAATCGCGGTAGATAAATGGGTTCGCTTCCTGCTCCGGCCAACTGTGCTGCTGGCCGGGGTAGCGGCTCTCCTTGATGCCATACTCATAGGCCAAATCCTGCAACTCGCACGCCCCCGACTGCTCGCAGGTCATGCAGTCCATAGGATGGTCCGAGAGCAGCAATTCCAGCACAAAACGCCGCGCCTCGCGTACGGCGGGCGTATTGGTATGCACTACCATCCCCTCCGAGACAGGGAACGTGCAGGAGGGCTGCAATCCCCTCTGCTTTTCCACTTCGACCAGACAGACACGACAAGCCCCAATCGGCTTGAGCGCAGGGTGCGCGCAGAGCTTGGGAATTTGGATCCCCGCTTTTTCTGCCGCTTCCATGACCGTGCTGTCTCGGGGCACCGATAGCTGCTTGCCATCGATGGTAATATGGATATCTGCCATGATTCGAACACCCTCCCCATAGTAGTTTGGACGCCGGGCTGTCCCAGGCAGGTGGACCGCCGACACCAACACTGTGCGTCATCCATTATAGCGCAAGGCGTTACGATATCCAACACAGATGGCGGCTGTGAGTACGATTTTCGTACCGCCGCGCCAGCCATCTACTGGCCGTGGCGGCGGGCCTGCGGCCCAACAACGCCACGGCCAACAGAACTGCAACCTAGTACTTGTCCTCCAGGTCGCAACGCAGGCACCGCTTGCACTCTTCGTGACATGCCTCGCGGGCGAACCCGAGTTCAATTTCCTTCCAGTTGTTACGCCGAACCTCAGGCGCCTGCACAGGCATTTCCGCACGCTGGGCCTCGGCATAGTTTTCCATATCCCACGTCAAGGGCACCGAACCGTACTCCAGCCATTCCGCCTTGGATACGGGCGCGCCCGATTGCAAGTAGCTATCCACAGCCATAGCCACCTGGTTCCCCTGAGCGACAGCTTCTACTACAGTAGCAGGCCCCAGAACAACATCACCGGCAGCGAACACGCCTGCGCGCGTCGTGCCCAGGTCCTTGCTGACCTCGATGGTCGTGTTCCGGTTCACATTCACCCCGCTACCATCCACGCAACTCGTGTCGGTGCTCTGGCCGATGGCTTCGATGACCACATCCACCGGCAGCACAAATTCAGAGCCTTCAATGGGCTGAGCGCGGCGGCGGGCGCTGCTATCAAAGTCGCCCAGCTCTTGACGGACCAGCTCCAGCCCTTCGACCTTGCCATTGCCTACTATGCGAGAGGGGTTGACCAGGAAGTGCAGTTGCAGCCCTTCCTCCTCCGCCTCTTCGACTTCCAGGTCCTGGGCGGGCATCGCATCGCGGGTACGCCGGTAGACCAGGTGTACCTCGCTGGCGCCCAACCGCATGGCCGTGCGGGCCGCGTCGATGGCAGTGTTGCCACCACCCACAACCGCTACGCGCTTCCCGGCCAGATTGGGAGCATTGCCCAGCGCCACGTCTTGCAGGAACTCGGTGCCGCCCAGCACGCCTTCCAGGTCCTCGCCAGGCACGCGCATCGCCCGGCTAACCTGCGCGCCGATAGCCAACACGACGGCGTCATATCCGTCTTCGTCCATCAGTTGATCGATGGTAAAGTCGCGGCCCAACCGAGAATTGAGCACAATCTCGACGCCCGCGCGCCGGACATTGTCAATCTCGACGTTCAGGATGTCCTTCGGCAACCGATACTCGGGAATACCCACGGCCATCATGCCGCCAGCCACCGGCAACGCCTCGTGGACGGTTACATCATAGCCCCACTGGGCCAGCCGCAACGCAGAGGTCAACCCTGCCGGGCCGGAGCCGACCACGGCCACCTTCTTGCCCTTCTTGGGTTCCTTGCGCGCTGGCGTCCAGGGGTTCTTTAGCTCCTGGTCGGCCATGAACCGCTTGACCTGCCGGATAGCGATGGACTGATCCAGCTCGCCACGGCGGCAACGCTGCTCGCAAAAAGCGGGGCAGACGCGGCCACAGGACAACGCGAACGGGTTGCGCTCGCGGTGAACCTCCAGCGCCTCCGCATACTTGCCTTCGGAGACCAGGCTGAGGTAGCTGGGCACATCCACGCCCGCCGGGCAGGCGTTCACGCATGGGCTGCGAACCAGGCTCTTGCAGGCCCCAGCCGGGCAGCGCTTGTCTACGATGTGCGCCACAAACTCTTCGCGGAAGTAGCGCAACGCGCTCAACACAGGCCCAGGAGTAAGCTGGCCCAGCGAGCAGAGCGCGCCCTTGACCATCCCATCGGCGATCTGCTCGATGGTGTCCAGGTCTTGCATCGTTCCCTTGCCTTCGGTGATGCGGGTCAGGACTTCCAGCATGCGCCTGCCACCCACCCGACAGGGCACGCACTTGCCGCAAGACTCGGCAGTGGCAAAGGTGAGGAAATACTTGCTGAACTCGACCATACAGGTGTCTTCGTCCACCACGATCATACCGCCGGACCCCATCACGGCCCCGGCCTCACGCAGCGAGTCAAAGTACACCTTCAGGTTCAGGCCAGAAGCGGGCACGCAGCCGCCCAGGGGGCCGCCAGTCTGCACCGCCTTGAATTGCTTGCCCCTGGGGATACCGCCGCCGATATCGTAAATAATCTCGCCCATCGTAATGCCCATCGGGACTTCGACCAGGCCGGTGTTCTCGACCTTGCCAGTCAGGGCAAAGATGGCCGTACCAGGGCTGCGCGGCTCACCGATGGCGGCGAACCATTCCGCGCCGTTGGCGATAATCTGAGGGACGTTGGCATAGCTCTTGACGTTGTTGTTGTTGGTGGGCTTGCCCCACAAGCCCGAAACCGCGGGGAACGGTGGACGAGGCCGAGGCTCGCCGCGCTTGCCCTCGATAGAGGCGATCAGCGCAGTCTCCTCGCCACACACAAACGCGCCAGCTCCCTCTTTGATATAGATCTCGAAGGAAAAGTCAGAATCCAGAATATTCTCGCCCAGCAACCCATACTCGTGAGCCTGCTCAATAGCCAGCTTGAGCCGATCAATGGCCAGCGGATACTCGGCGCGGCAGTAGACATACCCTTCTTTCGCGCCAATCGAGTAACCCGCAATGGTCATCCCTTCCAGCACCGAGTGGGGATCACCTTCCAGAATAGAGCGGTCCATAAAGGCTCCGGGGTCGCCTTCGTCCGCATTGCAGACGACATACTTGATATCGCCCTGCGCCTTGCGGGCAAACTCCCACTTGAGGCCAACCAAAAAGCCCGCGCCACCACGGCCCCGCAGGCCAGACTTTTTGACCTCATCAATAACCTGCTCCGGGGTCATCTGTGTCAGGGCCTTGCCCAGCGCCTCATAGCCCCCCTGAGCGATATACTCATCAATGCTCTCCGGGTTGATCAAACCACAGTTACGCAGGCAAACACGCAGTTGCTTGCCATAGAAGGGGATATCTTTATAGTGAGGCACAGCCTGGTGCGTGAGAGGCTCT
>JAAYXX010000143.1 GCA_012515695.1 Chloroflexota bacterium | reverse complement strand
TCTTCGTCCGAGATAGCGTCCAGAAACTTGACCAGCGCGCGCAGGCTGTTGCCGTGCGCCGCCACGAGCACGCGCTTGCCCGCCAGGATGGCCGGCGCGATCGTCTCGTGCCAATAAGGCAGCATGCGCGCCACGGTGTCTTTCAGACACTCGGTGGCCGGCACGTCCTCCGCCGCCAGGTCGGCGTAGCGCGGATCATTGCGCGGGTGCCGCGCGTCGTCGGCAGCCAGGGGCGGCGGCGGCGTGTCATAGCTGCGTCGCCATACTAACACCTGATCGTCTCCATGGGCGGCGGCCGTCTCGGCCTTGTTCAACCCCTGCAGGGCGCCATAGTGGCGCTCGTTCAGCCGCCAGGTGTTGATCACCGGAATCCACATCAGGTCCATCTCTTCCAGAATCACCCAGAGGGTCTTGATGGCCCGCTTTAGCACCGAAGTGTAAGCGACATCAAAGGTGTACCCCTCTTGCTTGAGCAGTTCGCCAGCAAGCTTGGCCTCTTGAAGGCCCCGCTCGGACAGGCCAACGTCTGTCCAGCCGGTAAAGATGTTCTCCAGGTTCCAAACGCTCTCGCCGTGCCTAACTAGAACCAGTTTATGCATACCTTTACTCCACAAAAATGGTATAAAAGTGCAGCCCGGAATATTGTGCCCTGGAATAGCACGAGTGTCAAATTGTAACACAGCCGGATAGAAGAAACATTTGACGAGCGGTGACTGTTCAGCTAAAATGACCCCGTCCGTCAGGAAGCTCCGTTAGGACGCTCCATCAGGACGCTGTCCATCGGTACGTTGCCCATCAGACCGCTGTCCCTCGGATGTTATCCGTCAGGCTTGGTGAACGCGAGAGAAACCTATGCCACCCAGACGCCTGCCCTGGTTGTTGTTGATCATACTTGGTTTTGCCCACCTGGCTTTTGGTCCTCCTGTTTTGACCGATTCTGACATACCTCGGCAGCCGCTGACCCTGCCTCAACTGCGAGGCTGGCAGGAGCTGCCAGTCCCGCAAATATCGGCGGCGGCGGCTATTCTGGTGGATAGCAACACTGGCGAAATCCTCTACGCCCTGAACGAGCACGACCGACGCGCGCCCGCCAGCCTGGTCAAATTGATGACGGCGATGGTGGCGTTGCAGAACGGCAGGCTGGATCAGAAATTGCGGGTGCGGGATGCGGACCTGATGGTATACAGCGTGGCGGGGCTGAAGGCTAACGAACAGCTTACGCTGCGGGATATGCTTTTTATCTTATTAATCCCTTCCGACAACGCGGCGTCCATGACCATTGCCAGGGAGTTGGGGGGGAATATAACGACTTTTGTCCAGTGGATGAACGATATGGCCGACGGGTGGGGGTTGCAGAATACGCATTTTGCCAACCCGCACGGATTGGATAACAAGAATCAGTATATGTCGGCTTTTGACGCCGCAATCATCGCCCATCATGCCATGCGTGACCCCGTCATTGCGGATATTGTACGGCGGCCCAGCGCGGTTTTGGAAGGCCACTGGCTAGAGAATACGAACGAGCTATTGATGACATATACGGGAACAATTGGCGTGAAAACGGGTACCGAGGATGATGCCGGGGAATGCCTGATCACGATGGTTGATCGTCCGGCGGGCAAGGTGCTTTCGGTGGTGATGGGTTCTACCCAGCGCTATATCGACACGCGCCTGCTGCTGGACTACTACTATGCCAACTTTGCCGAGTTGCGCGTTAACCTGCCCCCCACGGCCCTGAATGAATATGTGGACGCGGATGGCAACCGGCACGCTTTCGGTTTGCGCGAGCCTGTCACTGTGTTGATTCATCCCTCCCAGGTAGGAACGGCCACTTATTACCGGCGCATCGACAACCCCACGGCCAATCCGAGCGCGGACGAGCCTGTCGGGGCGTTGGAAGTGATGTTGCAAGGGCGCTACCTGATGGAGGTGCCTCTCTATGCCCGATAGACGCGGCGAGAACCAGGAAGAACGCCTGCAAAAAGTGCTGGCACGGGCCGGGGTCGCCTCACGGCGCAGGGCCGAGGAGTATATCACCGAGGGGCGCGTCAAGGTGAACGGCCAGGTGGTGACGACCCTGGGCACCAAGGTGAACCCCGCCACCGACTTGATCGAGGTCGACGGCCAGCCGGTAGACACCACCCGCGAGCCACCCCGTCGCTACTACCTGCTCTACAAGCCGGTAGGCTATCTCTCCACTGTGCGGGATACCCACGGGCGACCCACTGCCCGCGACCTGGTCCCGGCTGAGGAGCGGCTATACCCTGTGGGGCGGCTGGACCTGGACAGCGAGGGCCTGCTGCTGTTCACCAATGACGGCGAACTAGCCTATCGCCTGATGCACCCCCGCTATGAACACGAAAAAGAGTATATGGTGTTGGTTGAGGGCCAACCCACCAACCAGGACCTGCACAAGCTGCGCCAAGGGATGCCCATCGGCGAAAAGCGCGTGTTTGTGCGCGCCGCCGAAGCCATGCGCATGAACCCCAGATGGCGCTGGCGCGGGGAGCAGACCCCGCCGGGCCATTCGTGGTTGCGGATGGTGCTAAAGGAGGGGCAAAAGCGCCAGATTCGCTATATGCTCCAAGACCTGGGCTACAAGGTAGTCCGCCTGATCCGGGTACGCACTGATCAGTTGACCCTGGAGAACCTGGAACCCGGCAAAGGCCGCTGGCTTTCGACGGAAGAGGTACAGGCTTTGCGCCGCTCCGCCGGTTTTCGGGATAAAACCCGTGTGCGAAGCAACACGCGTTTGCAGAGCAACAAGACGAGTTTGCAAAGCAAGACGAGTTCGCGGAGCGACACGAGTTCACGTGACAGAACGCCCAGACCCAAGAGAACGAGGACAAGAAGCGTTGACAAGAATCAAGATCGCCATTGATGGCCCCGCGGCGTCGGGCAAAAGCACGATAGGTTGTATCCTGGCCGAGAAACTCGGCTATTTGTATCTTGATACGGGCGTTATGTACCGGGCTGTCACCTGGGCTGCGCTGGATCGTGGCGTTCCCATTGAGGACGAAGAGGCCGTGACCCGGCTGGCCGAAACCGTCACCATTGAGGTGATACCGGCCACCGTCGAGGATGGACGCCAGTACAGCATCCTGGCGAATGGCCGCGACATCACGTGGGAAATCCGCAGCCCGGACGTGAACCGCTATGTGTCTCCCGTCTCGGCATACCAGGGGGTGCGCCGCGCCATGACGCAGCAACAGCGCCGCATCGCTCGCGATGGCGGCGTGGTGATGGTGGGCCGCGACATCGGCACGGTGGTGCTGCCCGACGCGGAGGTCAAGCTGTACCTGGACGCCTCGCTGGAGGAACGCTCGCAGCGCCGCTATTTGGAATACCAGCAGCGCGGCCAGTGCGTGACGATCGACGAGGTGCGGGAAAACGTCATGCTGCGCGACCGCATTGACAGCACGCGTGACACGGCCCCCCTGCGCCCGGCAGAAGACGCGATCGTCATTGACACCACGAGCATGAGCATCACCGAAGTGGTGGAACGGACAGAAGCGATTGTGCGGGCCGCAATCGCGGCTGCGGAGAAGCGAGACTAGGGATGGCGAAATCTCCCGGCGGCGTAATCGAGGATGTCTTGCCCGGCAGCATTGGCCAAGAGATCGGCCTGGAGCCGGGCGATGTCCTGGTGTCCATCAACGGCCACCCGCTGCGCGATGTGATTGACTATCGCTACTATGGAGCCGAGGAGGAGCTAGAGCTGGTTGTCCAGCGCGACGGCGAGCTGCACCGCCTGGAAGTCGAGCGGGACTATGACGAGGAATTGGGGCTCGAGTTCACCGAGCCGGTGTTCGACGGCATTCGCGTGTGCAGCAACAACTGCCCCTTTTGCTTTGTCCAGCAGATGCCCAAGGATATGCGCCGCTCGCTGTATGTGCGCGACGACGATTATCGCTATTCCTTCCTGATGGGCAATTTCGTCACGCTTACCGGCCTGTCATCGGAGGATTGGGCGCGCATCGCAGAGCAGCACCTCAGCCCCCTATACGTCTCGATTCACGCCACCGACCCGGAGGCCCGGCGGCAAGTGTTGGGCAACCCTTCCGCGCCTGATATTTTGCCCCAATTGCGCCGCCTGGGGGAATTGGGTATCGAGGTACACGGGCAGATTGTGATCTCGCCGGGGGTCAATGACGGGGAGATATTGCGCCGTTCTATTACGGACGTGGCCGCACTGTGGCCCACGGTGCGCACGCTGGCTGTTGTGCCGGTGGGGCTGACCCGTTTTCACCGGCGACAGGTGCGGCTGGTGACGCCCGACGAGGCCCGCGCCATCCTCGACCTGGTGGAGCAGGTGATGCCGCCGCTTCGCCAGCAATTCGGCTGTACCTGGTTCTATCCTTCCGACGAGATGTACTTGTTGGCCGGGCGGCCCGTGCCTCCCGCCGCTTTTTATGACACCGACGCCCAGCGGGAGAATGGTGTGGGGCTGGTGCGGCTGCTGCTGGATGATTGGCAGCGTGCGCGCAAACATCTTGAGCGCAAGAGATCAAGCCGCTCGCATCGAGGGGGGCGCGTTACGCTGGTGTGCGGCCAGTTGATCGCGCCTATCCTGGCAGATATGGCCGCCGAGTTGCAGGCTGTGGCGGGGATCGAAGCGCAGGTCGTGCCGGTGGTCAATCGCTTTTTCGGGGAAAGCGTGACCGTCTCTGGGCTGCTGACTGGCGCGGACGTGTTGGAGGCGTTGCAGGGGCGTGATTTGGGCCAGCGCGTGTTTCTGCCGCGCTCCATGTTCAACGCGGAGGGCAGCCTGACGCTGGACGACCTGACGCCGGAAGAGTTGGCCGAGCGATTGGGCGCGCCCATCAGCCGGGTCTCGACCCTGAGCGAGATTGTCCAGGCCATGCGCGCCGCTGGCGGCAAGGCATAGCAGGGGGCAGTATCGTAGGCGCGGTTTCATCGGCTCTGTGGCCCGCAACCGCGTTCTGGCTGCCGCTAACGTGTGCAGGAGGTGGATAGAACAGGATAATCGCCCTGGATAGCAAGGGAAAGATAGCGCATGGGCTGCCCAGATCGGGCAGTTGACGAGGGGGAGGTTCCCTGTCGCAAGGCAGGGTTAACCCGCACTAGAAAAATAGTTCGGCAACAGCCATGATGGGCGGTTGAAACCGCGGCAACGTTTGCATCGCCAGCTTGCTGGCGCCGCCATGCATGGCGCGTCCACCTTCGTGGACTACAGTCGCCCCTTCGGCGACTGCAAATCAGCCGCCGAAGGGCGGCTTTGCAATAGTTGGTGCAGTTTCAACTGCCTACGATACGAGTGCGGGGAAAATCGACAGATCAGCGGAAGCCTCCAGGGGAAGACCCGCCCCTTCTCTTTCCCTCCTTAAGGTAAAAGCCACTCCCCAAAGACGGCAGGCGACTGCCGGGACAAAAGGGTGGCGTGGGCCATCGAGATGCGTGCCGCCGGGCACGAGGGTCGCTCTTGGCGATCCACCGGCCGACACGCCGTCTACCCTTATCCCCCAAAGGAGGGACCTCTATGTGTGGTATCGTTGGCTACATCGGTCCACGAAATGCCGCCGAGATCGTGCTGGATGGATTGCGCCGCCTGGAATATCGCGGCTATGACTCGGCGGGCATGGCGGTGGCTGCTGTGCAAGGCATCGAGCGCCGCCGCAGCGTGGGCAAGCTATCCAATCTGGCCGCCATCCTGCAAGAACAGCCGATATCCGGCCACCTGGGCATGGGCCATACGCGGTGGGCTACGCACGGCGGCGTCACCGAAGGGAACGCGCACCCGCACACCGATTGCACCGGGCAGATCGTCGTCATCCAGAACGGCATTGTGGAGAATTACCGGGAGTTGAAGCAGCAGCTTCAGGCCGAGGGCGTCCCTTTTGTCTCGCAGACGGATACTGAGGTGATCGCTCACCTGGTTGCTAAATATTACCGCTGCGGCGAGGAGCTTCTGGCGGTGGCGGTGCGACGCGCTATGCAGCAGCTCAAGGGGGCCAACGCCGTGGTGGTGATGAGCGCGCTGGAACCGGACCGCCTGGTAGCGGCGCGGATGGGCAACGCCGGGGGTGTGGTGTTGGGCATCGGCGAAGGAGAGATGTTTGTCGCGTCGGACATGCCCGCCATCCTCGATTACACCCAAAAGCTGCTCTTTTTGGAGGACCGCGAGTTGGCCGTGGTGACCGCCGAGGGCGCGGAGGTGAGCGACATGAACGGCCAGCCGGTGAAGAAATCGGCCACCACCGTTTCGTGGAACCCCGTCCTGGCGGCCAAGGGGGGCTATAAGCATTTCATGCTCAAAGAGATCCACGAGCAGCCCCGCTCGATCACCGATGTGATCCGCGGGCGCGTGGATTTCGACCGCTCGCAAGTGATGCTGCCCGACCTGGAAGATCTGCGCCCCGTCTGGCCGCACCTGCGCCGCCTGCACGCGGTGGCCTGCGGTACCGCCTGGCACGCCTGCCTGACCGCCAAGTTCCTCATTGAGGATTTGGCCCGCCTGCCCGTGGAGGTGGATTATGGCTCCGAGTTCCGCTACCGCGACCCCTTGCTAGAGCCGGGCAGCGTGGTGCTGGCGATTACTCAGTCGGGGGAGACGGTGGATACGCTGGCCGCGATGGAAGAAGCCCGCGACAAGGGGATGCAGTCCATCGCGCTGGTGAATGTGGTGGGCAGCCAGGCCGCCCGGTTGGCGGATGGGGTGGTATATCTCAATGCCGGGCCGGAAATCGGGGTGGCCTCGACCAAGGCGTTTACCTCTCAGGTGGTGGCCGCCTATTTGCTGGCGATTTATCTGGGGCAGGCTCGCAATACGCTCCCACAGGAGCGTCGCCAATGCCTGCTGCAAGATTTAGCCGAGTTGCCGAATCTGGTGGGGCAAGTGCTGGCGAACGGCAATGACTATGAGGCCATCGCCCGCCGCTACATGCATTGTAACGACTTTATATACCTGGGGCGCGGAATCAACTACCCTATCGCGCTGGAAGGGGCGCTCAAGCTCAAAGAGATTTCCTACATTCACGCGGAGGGGTATCCGGCGGGGGAGATGAAGCATGGCCCTATCGCCTTGATTGACGAGCACCTGCCCGTGGTGACCATCTGCCCGGCGGACCACGTGCGCGACAAGATGCTGAGCAATATCGAGCAGGTCAAGGCGCGCGGGGGACGGGTGATTGCCGTCGCCACCAAGGGGGATGAGGAGGTGGCTGATAGAGCGGACGACGTGATCTGGATTCCCGCCACCTCTCGCTACCTGACGCCGGTATTGGTGGCGATCCCGCTGCAACTGCTGGCCTATCACATTGCCGTGCTGCGTGGCTGCGACGTAGACCAGCCGCGCAACCTGGCAAAGAGCGTGACGGTGGAATAGCGCGGGAAATTCGTTTGGGTGCATGATACCCGGCGGTTGAAACCGCGGCAACCTCTGCGAAGCCCACCTTCGTGGGCTGATCTACAGTCGCCGAAGGGCGACTTGGCAACGGTTGCCGCGGTTTCAACCGCCTATCCTAATAGCTGTTACCGAACTATTTTGTCAACCTTCATCAACCGCCGGGTATCCGTGCCCCAAATATGGGATGCACCCACCCTACCGTTAGTCCTTGACGGACAGGATCAACTCCAACTCGGCGGCGGTATTGCCCACTGGCAGGTTACGGGAGCCGAGGATGGTACGCGGTGCCCGTCCCCTATCGCCAAAGACGGCCCCCAGCACATCGGTCAGCCCGTCAGCGACCTTGTCCAGGTCGTGAAAATCGTCAGCCACCGCCACGTGGCCGTACACTCGCAAAATCTGGTCCACCTTGTCCAGATCACCGAGGTATTGCTTGATCATGCCCAACTGGATCATTGCAATGTGCTGGCAGGCCAGGTAGCCATCCTCAAAGGTCAGGTCGGAGCCGATTAGCCCCTGCCGAAAAGTGCCGCAGCCACTGCCGGAGGTAAAGAGGATGTTGCCCACCCGCCGGACGCTCACCAGCGCCCTGAGGTTCTCTGGATAGTCTATGTCAAGCTCGTAGGCCTTTTTTGCCAGGCGCTCATCAGCAGTCATGTTGTTTGCCCCCTTTTCTATTTCCTGATCTTGATGATAGCATCGCAGATGATGGGCACGTTGTTATTGAGGTTGGTGGCCCCGAGATCGGTGCGGGCGTGCATACCCCTCTCCCCAAATACCTCTGTCATCACGTCCGTAAAACCATCGGCGACTTCGGGGAGGTCGGAAAAGCCGTTCGCCGTATTGACCAGGGCCATCACCTTGATGAAATAGTCCACCCTGTCCAGGTCTCCCAGGGCATCCTTGATCACGGTGAGCATGTTGATGGCCACCAAACGAGCCGCCTGATAGCCTTCCTCAAGGGTGTATTCGCGCCCCAGCCGCCCTACAAAGGCGGGCTTGCCATCCGGGCCGTATGGCTCCAGCCCCGCGATAAAGAGCAAATCGTCATAGACCTTGTATGTGCAGTTGCCAGCGCCGCTTCTAAGCTTGTTGTCATCGCCAACGATGCTCAAACCGAGCCGTTCCAGCTTTTTTTCTGCCACGCTCATGCTAGTGCCTCCTTGTTAGATGTCCGCCGTTTGGGTGTCTCGCGGGTCACGCTTGACTTTTGAGCTTGATAATCATGTCCACCATAAAGGGGACATTGCGAGAGTGCGTTCCGCAGCCCATCGCGGCGCGGGCATGTTGACCGCGCTGTCCAAATGCCTGGGTAAAGACATTGGAGAACCCATTGGCGCACGCGGGCATATCATAGAAGCTGCCGCCGCTATTGAATATGCACAGCCCCTTGACAAAGTAGTCAATGTTGTCGAGGTCGCCTACTGCGTCCTTGATGGTCGCCAACATGCGAATGGCAGCGAGCCGCCCAGCCTCAAATGCCTGCTCAGGCGAGAGTTCTACCCCCACAGTACCTTGCATCAGGGGATTGCCCTCCATGTCAAAAGGGCCATGTCCCGAGATGAACAGCAGGTCTTTGTATCTTCTGAAGGATAGCACCCCTTTGCCTGCGCGATCCACGCGTTCGATGTCGATCCCCATCGCAGCGAGTTTCTGTTCAGCTATACCCATTTTTGCCTCCTTGCAGATAATTGATGCCTTGCTTCGCTCTACATAAGCTCATTTGCGTAACGCGCCCTACAGGGGGACGCGAGCGTCGCTATAGCCATCCTCGCCGCATCGGTTCCAGCAGCGCCAGTTCGTGGTGTAGCGGGTCCTCTGCGACGCGGCGGGCCACCTGTTCCGCCTGGGTCTGCGCCTCGTCGCGGATGGCAGCCTCGTCCGCCGTCAGCACGCGCCCCTGCTGCACCAGCACCCGCCCGGCCACCATGACCAGCTCGACCTCGTGACCGCTGGCGGCGTACACCAGATTGGGCACGATGTTGCGGATGGGCGACTGTAACACGGGCGAGAGGTTGGGCGCTCGCAGGTTCACCAGAATCAAGTCCGCCTGCTTGCCCTCTTCCAGCGAGCCGGTTTCGTCGCCCAGGCCCACCGCCCGCGCCCCTTCGATGGTCGCCATGCGTAGCACTTCCCAGGCGGGCATGACCGTCGGGTCGCGGTAGCGGATTTTGTTGAACAGGGCCGTCAGTTTCATCTCGTTAAAGATGTTGTTGCAGTTATTGCCGCACGCCTGATCCGAGCCGAGCGCCACCAGCCCGCCCGCCTGATGGAAGGCGTGGGCCGGGGGCACGATGCCGTCAATGATGCCGATGCTGCCCGAGCAGAGCGCCATATGCGCCCCCCGCCGGGCGATGAGCGCGGCTTCCTCCTCGGTGGCTTCGGTCAGGTGTACCGCCAATAGCTGCTCGTCCAGATAGCCCAAAGCATCCAGGTAGGCGGGGGTGCGCTGGCCGTAGCGTTTCATCATCTGTTCAATCTCGCGATCGCCCTGAGCTACGTGCATGTGGATCATCAGCCCCTCACGCTCGGCCAGGCGTTTGACGTCCAGCAACATTTCCCGTGGCATCATGTCGGGCGCGTGGGCGCCGACCATCACGGTGATGCGCCCCTCCGCCGCGCCGTGCCAGTCGCGGGCAAAGGCCAGCGCCGCCTCGATGGAGGCGCGGCCCGCCGCCTCGTCAAAGGGGTACAGGTCGCCCACCTTCCAGCCCGCCATTCCCGCAGGCGGCAGGGCGTTGATTACCGGCGCAAGGCGAGCGCGCACGCCCACCTGCTGGTAAAACTCGGCCCAGCCCGGCACCGGCGTATCATAATCGAGCATGGTCGTCGTCCCGGCCTTGAGCGCCTCGATAATGTTCAGGCGCGAGCCAGCTAGCGCGGCTTCGTCCGAGAGATGCCGGTCGTAGGGGGCCAGGGCGAGTTGCATCCAATGGCTGACATCCTGAGCCACCCCACGCAGGGGCGCCAGTTGGGTGTGCATGTGGGCGTCAATCAACCCCGGCAGCACGGCGCAATCTGTGGCGTCGATCACGTTGGCCTGGGGAAAACGAGCGGCCAGGGCGGGCGTGGGGCCGACAGCCACCAGCCGCGTCCCCTCGATAGCCACCGCCCCATCTGGCACATAGCCCACCCCTTCCCCCTGCATGGTGAACAGGTGGCCGTGGACGATCAGCGTGACAGCGTTGGGCATGGGAACCTCCGCGTTGCAGATGATGGCACACTCCTATTGTAGACGGCGCCGGGCGCGCAGGCAACTCCAAAATAGGTCGAATTTTGGCGCAGCCCCGAAAACCGTGTATCCTGGTTCTTGACATTCACGTTACGTCATAGTTTATACTGGCTACATGTCGACAGAAATGCTTTACACGGTAAAACAACTGGCTTTGATGGCGGGGGTTAGCGCGCGCACCCTGCACTATTACGACGAGATCGGCTTGCTCGAGCCGGATCGCAACCCGGACAACGGCTATCGTCTGTATGACCACGAGGCCGTGCTGCGCTTGCAGCAAATCCTGTTTCTGCGCGAACTGGGGTTGAGCCTGGAGGAAATCAGATCGGTGCTTGACCGGCCCAACCTGGACCTGTTGAGCACGCTGGAACAGCACAGGTTGGCCCTGCAAGAGCGTCAGGAGCGGCTGGGGCGGCTGATCCGCACAGTCGAGCGTACCATCCTGCACCTGAAAGGACGCATCGAAATGGAAGACAAAGAGATGTTTGAAGGCTTTGACGCAGAGAAGCAGCAGCAATACGAAGAGGAAATCAAACAGCGTTACGGTGAGAAGGAACTGAACGAGTCCAAGCGGCGGATGGCCAGCTATTCGAAGGAGCAACTGGAGCGGATCAAGGAAGAGGGCGGCGCCGTCTACCGCGATCTGGTAGCGGCAATTCCCACCGGCCCCGAAAGCGCGCAGACGCAGGCGTGCATCGCTCGCTGGCATCAGCACCTGCGCTATTTCTACGAGCCGACGACTGAAATCCTGCTGGGTCTGGGGAACCTGTACAACGACCACCCTGATTTCCTGGCCAACTTTCGCCGGATACATCCCGACCTGGCCCCGTTCATGCGGGAGGCCATCCAGTACTACTGCAAGCACCTTGAGGCATAGGCTCGCCGGGTAGAGCGAGAGCGTTTGAACAGGCGCGCAAGGGCCGCGATCATGAAGGTTAACAAAATAGTTCGGTAACGGCCATTAGGATGGGCGGTTGAAACCGCGGCAACCTTTGCAAAGCCGCCCTTCGGCGGCTGGGAAGCGCACCTGCGAAGGCAGGTGCGCCATGTATGGCGACGCAAAGGTTGGTGCAGTTTCAACTGCCTACGAGATGGCACGTCGGGTTACCGAAGTTGTTAATCTTTATCATCGCGGCCCTTGCGCGCCAGCCAGCTCCCATTGTGGGCTAGAATTCGGGCAATTTGGGCAGATGCTTGAGCAGTTCCGCCCGCACCTCTTCTTTCATTCGCTCCATGCTCGCCTGGTCTATCCCCTCAAAGCGCAGGGACAGCTTGGCGGAGGTATTGGAAGCGCGAATCAGCGCCCAGTCCTTTTCTCCAAAGTAGACCCGCGCCCCGTCAATGTCAATCACCCGGTACTTTTTGGCGAACACGTCGCGCAGGGCGTCCACCACGTCCCATTTGAGATAATCGGGGCAATCCACGCGGATTTCGGGCGAGCTTATGTATTCGGGTAGGCCCGCCCACAACTCGGCGAACATGCTGCTGAGGGGGTTTCCGCAGCGGTCCATGTAGCGCAGCAACAGGGCGGCGGCGTATAGCGCGTCGTCGAATTCAAAGGGCGGGTCGTTAAAAAAGATGTGCCCGCTCAATTCCCCGCCGATGACCGCCCGCTCCTGATGCATGCGCGGCAGAATAGAGGTATTGCCACACTTGGACATCACCGGGATGCCGCCATATTTCCGCACGCCGTCGAATAGCGCCTCGGAGCAGCGCACCTCGAACACGGCCTTGCCCGGCCCGTTGCGTAGCGCCTCCCGCGCATATAGCAGCAAATAACGGTCCGGCGAGATCACCTGCCCCTGCTCGTCCACAATGCCGATGCGGTCGCCGTCGCCATCCAGGGCAATGCCCGCGTCGCACCCTTCCCGAACGACCAACTCGGCCAACTCGCGCAGGTTCTCCGCTTCGCTGGGGTCGGGGGGATGGTTGGGGAAATTGCCGTCCGGCTCGCAATACAGGGGGAGCACCTCGCAGCCCAATTCGCGCATCAGCCGCACGGCCAGCGGCCCCGCCACCCCATTCCCCGCGTCCAGGGCCACCTTAAAGCGCCGGGAAAGCTGCACGCGATGCTGGATGCAATTCAAATAGGGATAGGCCACGTCGCGCGCCAGCCGGTTTCCCTTGCCAGAGGCGAACGCCCCGCTGGCAATCAGCCGCTCGACCTTTTGCAACTCCTCGCCCGCCAACGCGTCCATGCCCACCTGGAGCTTTAGCCCGTTAAACTCGGCGGGGTTGTGGCTGGCTGTCACCTGCACCGCGCCGTCTACCCAGAAGTGGTTCACGGCAAAGGAGGTTAGCGGGGTGGGAACCTGCCCAATATCAATCACTTCGCAGCCCGATTCCATTAGCCCGTGGATGCCCGCCTCGGCAAAGGGCACGGAACTGGGCCGCGCATCGCGCCCGACTACGATTTGCCGCCGCCCGGTGCGTCGCTGCATGTACGTCCCAAAGGCGCGCCCCATAGATTCCAGCACCGTGGTAGTCAACTCGGACCCCACCAGCCCGCGAATGTCGTACTCGCGAAAGATGGCCCGGCTGACCGAAAGCTGCTCTTGCAGGGCGTAATCTTGGAGCAGCGAACGCAACGCCTGCCCCAGCTTGACCGGGTCATGGCGCACGACCAGGTGCTCTTGCCCTGACAAGGGGTCGGTCTCCATCACCTCGGTAGCCAGGTCGCGCTGGGTGAGGATAGCGCCTTCGATCAAGGCGATTTCCTGGGGTGTATCGGGGAATATGACCATTTGCGAGTTGTCGTTGGCGACCAGTTGGGTTTCCACCAGGTCCGCCGAGGCGTTGCGGTATCGCTCCAGCACTTCGGGGCTGATTGCGCCGCCACGATGAGCCAGGACATAGTCCAGCCGAAAGCCACAATGCTTTTGCAGGGCGCGCACATGGTCGGCTATGGAGAAACCCTGCGTCTGGTTGGGCTGGGTCATCAAGTTGCAGACGTACACCTTGCGCGCATTGCTGGCTCGAATGGCCCGGTTGATCTCTTTGATGAGCAGGGCGGGGATCAGGTTGGTGAACAGCGAGCCAGGGCCGATCACAATGGCGTCGGCGGATTCCAGGGCGGCCAACACTTCGGGAGTGGGGCGAAAGTCGGACGAGGGATGCCCCATTACCTCCGAGATCAAAAAGACCCGTTGAATTACACAGTTGGGCTTGCCCCGCGTGATGGCCGACTCGCCCACCAACTGCGTGCTGTCTGATAGCTCGGCGCACACTTCGACCCGGTCGAGGGTGGGGATCAATACTTCGTCGGCGGATACACCCATCAGAGAATGGAGCTGGGCGAAAGCGGCCCCGGCGTTGGCCGGAGGCACGACGCCGATGGTATTCCAGGGGGCGTCGTGGCAAGCGGCGAGCAACATGCTCAAGCCCTGCGTTCCGGCGAATGCCACGACCAGTGAGCGTTTTTCCCCGTTGGTTTCCAACATCCTGTTTCCTCCTGCGCGCATGGGTTAGAATCGGCGCGTTGCCCTATCGGGCGAGTTGCGCACGTGCCCAATCAGCCAGCGTGAGATAGCGCCTCCAAGGGCGAGGCGGCTCCCATGCAGCCGATGCGTAGGCTATCTCTCGGTTACGGTAGGTTTGCAGGTGAGGTGGATAGGGGCGGGGGGGCCGCCCAGGTTGATGGGACGACCGTGTAGCCGCTTGAGCAGCCTCTTGGCCCGGCAATCGCTCGCCGGTTTTCGAGGGCCGCCTTATAGGGTGAAGCGCGCACCCTGGAGGCATCCGCTGATCATTCGATTTTCCCCGTCGTGTTCATGCCCACGGCGGGTTAGCCCTGCCGCGTACAGTACAGGGAACCTCCCCCTCGTCAACTGCCTGAGCAACGGCAGTCCAAGCGCCAGATTATCAAGCCACCGCTCCACCACATGCGGAGGGGACTATAGCATGAGGGGGGGCGGTTGTCAATCAGGCAGCGGGCGAGCAAGCGGTTAGCCGCCAGGGATAACGGCTAACCGCCTATGAGTATTGCCAGGGGTGCCCTATTCCTCCTCCGGCAGCATTTCGGCCAACAGGGCCGGGAACCGCTGGCGCAGGCGTTCGGCGCTGCTCAGGTCAAACAGCGAGCGCCCCAAGTGGCGCATTGCCATTACCGACGCGATCCAGGCGTTGGTCCAGCCGGATTCGGCGCTCCACGCGCCCCATCCTGCATCGGCGGAACTGCCCCAGTATTCCCACAGCTGGTCGTCAAAGCTGCGTAACCAGGCCCCATCCAGATAGGGCTGCGCCTTGGAACGCACCTGAATGCGATACAGGAACCCGGCCAGCCGATCCTCCGCCTCGCGCAGTGTGGCGTCGCCTGTGGCGCTCGCCGCCTCATGCAGCCCCAGGAACGCATAGTTGGTGGTATACAGCAGGTCGCAGGCCGGGTCGCCGTTCTCCTGAATCAGCGAGGCTTCTGTTGTGCCATATTCCGCGTTCGAGCGCGGCGAGGGATACGAGCCGTCCTCGATCTGCCCCAGCAATTCATAAATGGCCCCTGTCGGCTGCATCTGCGCCAGCAGGTCCGTGGCAATGCGTTCCAGCCAGCCGCGATGCTCTGGCGTGTCTTCCAGGCGCAGCAAAAAGGCCAGTGGCAGCAACATGCGCGCCATCTCTTGCGTCAGGCCGTTGGTCCACTTCCAATGAGGATAAGCCTCCATCGTCATGCGCATGGCGTTCTTGGTGCGCTCCAGGAACCCCGCGTAACCAGTGAGGGCATAGGCCCACAGGAAACAGGCCCACAGGTACGCCTGATAGTGCGGGGCATAGTGGACGACCTCGGTGTCATAGTAATAGCGCCAGCCCCGGCCATCGGGGAACGAGCGCGGATAGTCGAGGCGCGGCTGCCGAAAGCCCAGCGGGCCGGTGGTGCGGAGGTTCGCCAGCAGGCAGCGCAGCACATGCTCATCCCAGCGGTCGTCGCCCAGCAAATAGCCCGCCGCCAGCGTGGGCAGCATCACGCGGGCATTGTCGTCCCCATAGAACACCGGCCCGTCCTGATACCAGTTATTCAGCCCATAGACCGGGCTGTTGGGGTCTGCCTGGCGGAAATCGGGCGCGGACCAGACATAATCCAATATCTGCCCGGCCAGATGCTTGCTGGCGGGGTTGCCGCGCAGCGCCCAGTCGTAGGCCAACACCAGCGCCGTCTCGCCGGTGCAATCGCCGCGCACCCACACGCGCCGCTTTTGTCGCCCCAGGTAGTCTATGTGTGACTCGAACCCCTCGATGGCCCCCTTTTTCCAGTCCACGCTGTAGACGATCTGCTCCTGAAACCACTTGAGCGAGCGGGCAAAAGCATCGGCGTGGGCCGACGCGGGCAAGGGGTCATCGCGCCCCGCCTGCACGCCCACCGTCGGCTCCCACGCGGGCATGGACAGCGCCTCGGAGCCGGTGAGCCAGCGCAGCAGCCGCGTCCAGAGCGCCTGCCAGACCACCTTGGGGCCATAGCGCGCCGTCACAAACTGGCTCAGTTTGCTGGTTGCCACCAGCACCGGGCGGCCCGGCAACTGGAACAGGATGGGGCGCGCATCTTCCGGCAGGCCATAGACTGCCCGGTGATAGCCCGCTACCCGCGCCACGGCCATGTGGGGCGATTCGGCGGTGGTTGGCAGATACCAGCAGCCGTGCAGCGCCAGTATTTCCCCCGGCTGGATGTCCGGCGCAAAGAAATCAGAGGCCACCACGACCCGCTCCCACTCGGTGGGCTGCGGCTCGCCCAGCGTCAGACCGGGCAGGCTGGCCGGGTACTCGATGTACAACCGCAGCCCACGGGCGCCCGCCGTTTCCAGCGTCCCCTCGTCTACGATCAGGCTGGCTCGCGGATAGTCGTCGGCCAGGGCCAGCACGGCGCTATTGGCCGGGGCCGCCTGCAATGCCTCCGAAAGGCTGTCATAGCGGGGATATACCTGCCCCCCGGCAGCCAGCACTCGATACAGATCGTTCTCCGGAGAACAGCAAAAGGTCAGCATGTGCGGCCTCCTTGAGGTGTTGCCTAATATCGGCCAATCTCTTTTGCCAGTTGCACGATCCGGTAATAGTTCTCCAGGCTGACGGTGTCGGGGATGCTGTGGTCGGAATGAAAGATATAGCCCCCCGATTCCATCAACACCGGCAGCTTTTCCCGCAAATCCGCCTCGGCCAATTCCCAATCGCTCCAGTTGCGGATGTCAAACCCCCCGCACAGCAGCAGCCGATCGCCGAACTGCTGCTTGATGGTCAACGGCTCCATGCCCGCCTTGATCTCCATCGGGTTGAGGGCATCCAGCCCCAGGTCTACCAGGTCGGGCACCAGGGCCATGATATTGCCGCAACTGTGCAGATGCGCCTTGACCCCGTGGGCGTGCGCCCAGTCAATCGTGCGCTGTTGATAGGGGCGCACCATCTCCCGCCACATCTTTTTCGAGAAGAGCAGCCCGTTCCGATAGCCCATATCGTCGGGCCATTGCAGCTCGTCAAAGTGATACCCCGCCTCCCATACCATGTCCACCAGCGCCAGGGCCAGGTCACACAGGGTATTCAGCATGTCCATCACCCATTCGGGGTCATCGGCCATCGCCAGCAGCAGCGTTTCCGTGCCCACCATGCGCGCGTTGACGATGTCATAGCCGAACCACAGCCCCGCGCTGATCCAGGCTCCCTGCTCGCGCCACCTTTTATAGTTCTGCTCCAGGTAGGCCCAGTTGATCCGGTCGCGGCTGGGCAACATGCGCTCTTTGGCCCGCCGCCAGGAATCCGGCCCGTCAATGGCGTGGGCGATATTCATGGGCGTGGTTCGCATCGGCTTGAAATTCTTTTTGGTGATGCCCCAGCTATCCCGCTCGATGATGTAGCTGTCCGTCTCTTCGATGACCTCGCGGGGAAAGCGGGGGCTGGTGTCCATGCCGCCCATGCCCACAAACAGGTCTGCGCCGACATACTCCCGCCAGTCCATGCCAGCAGGCAGCCCCTCCTGCCGCCAGCGGAGGATGGTGGATTCCCACGGGCCGTCGTTAATCGGCACGCGGTCCGCCTCGCGGTGTGCGTACATGCGGGCTACCCGCTCGTGCGTCGTCATAGGTTCCATGATCGTCTCCTTTGGTTAGCGTTTGATAAACGCGCTTTTCGGTTATGTTGGCATCCTGCCACCCTCGCCCTTTGGGCGAGGGGGCGGCTCCTACGGAGCCGGGGGTGAGGGTTTGATCCCCCAAACCCCCTCATCCGCCCCTCCGGGGCACCTTCTCCCAGAGGGAGAAGGCGAAACGGCTCCCTCACCCCCGGCTGTACCCAGCCGCCCGGCATGCATGCCGCACTCTCCCAGTGGGCGAGGGAACCAGACACCCTCATCCCCGGCAAGATGCCGGTGACCGAAGGGCGGATGAGGGGTAATTGGCGTTCGCCTTCTGGACCGCCGCCATCTTTGGCTGCTTGTATTATGCCTGCTGGAAGCCGGCGGTCCGATTAGTAGCCGCACCTTGCAGGCGCGCAATCCCGCGCCAGAATGGCGCGCCTACAGAAGGCGGGGGTGGCCTATTCCAGCGCCAGCACGCACACATCGCGGCCCGGCGCGGTGAGCGCAATCTGCCGCCCCCCGGTCACGGATACTATCGCGGCGTCCGCGCCCCACAGCGCGCGGGCAGACGCGAACGGCCCCCACGCCTGGCTCAACTCTACCCGCACGGGGAGCGCCTGCCGCGTGGGATTGGCGACCCACAGATAGACGCCACCCGGCCCCGCGTGCAACCGGGCCTGAACGCGCGCCTCGCTGCAACGCACTTGAGGCTCTACCCCTGCGAATGATAGCACGTCGCGGAAGAACGCCACCGAGCGCGGCCCCGGATGGGCAGCATACCCCGCGCCCGCCATCGTCCCAATGAGCCGCGTGCGCCCCTGGCCGTAGGTGTGATCCACTGCCGCCACGCGCCCGTCGGCATACCAGCCCACCGGCGTGCCGCTCGTTGGCTCGTAGGTTTGCATGAAAATGCCACCCCATACGGGCGTATGCCAGACATGGAATTCGAGATCGCCCAGCAGGTCGGGGGTAAACTCGACATAGCTCTCGCGCGCGCCGAACAGCTCATCCAGCCCCAGGTTGGGCTGTACCGTGCCCACGTGCCCCCGATCGCCAAAGTAGCCGGGGCACCCCTCGCTGATGAGCGTGCCTCCCGCCTCTACCCAGGCCCGCAGCTTTTGCGCTGTCTCGCGGGTCAGCATCACCGGGAAGGGAAGATAGAGCGTCTGGTACTCGTCCATATGGTCGAGATGCACCCAATCGGCCTGGATGTTATTGGCGAAAAAGCCCTGGTAAGCTCCCCGCATAGAATCGGCGTAAAAGGCGGTGCTGCCCTGTTGGGCGTAGGTGAAAAGCTGCGTTTCGGGGATATACAGGATGCCAATGTCCCCCTTGATGGGGCGAGCGTCTCGCAGCCCGGCTTGCTCCGGGGCCTGCATCCACCTGCCCACCTTACTGGCCATTTCAGAGCGGGGCGTGCGCGAGCCGTCCATTCCATAGGGGCCGAACGCGCCAAACAGCGGCCCATCCAGCAGGGGCCGCCAGCGCAAGAACAGCCACCCTTGCGCCCCGGCCATCGCGCTGACCAGGTTCCAATAGCGGATGTCTTCTGGCGAGGCGATGCGCCCCTCATCGCGGGGCTTGCCAATGACCTGCGGCTGCATCCACAACGGCCCGCCATACGCTTCGGCGTGCCAGAAGGGCTTGCCCCGCGCTGCCGCCCGCACCAGGTCAACGGCGTGAAATTGCTTCCAGGGTTCGTCGCCGTGGCGGCTGGACCCCCAGGTATACCCGTATACCTCCACCTCGTTGGCGGCCCGCCAGTCGTCTGCGCCGCCGGGAGCCATCGCCGAAAGGCTGCCCACGATGCCATGCGCCACGATAGCATGCTCCGGGTCCAGGCGGCGCACCAGGTCCCTCCGCCAGCGCAGCAGGCGGTAGGCGTCATCTATGCGGAATTGCAGCCAGTCCAGCGTGTCGGGATATGGCCCCAGAGCGCGCGGCGGGGTCACGTCTTCCCAATCGGCCAGGCTGTGGCGGAACCACGCCTCGCCCAGCGTTTGCACGTCGCCATATTTGGCCTGCAACCACTCTCTGAACTTGGCCGCGGTCGCCGGGCAATAGCAAAGGTCGTGACCATAGTTGCACTCGTTCCACAGGTCATAGCCGCCCAGCCCTGGGTGATCTTGATAGCGGTTGACCAGCTCTGTCAGGAAGCGTTCGGCATGTGCCCGCCAGTCTTCGTTGTCCAGGCACAGCCCCGGAAAGCCGCCGGTGACGCAACTGCCGCCCATGTGGCTCTCTACCTTGCGCCCGTCTCGCGTCTCGAAACGGGCGTGGGCATACTGGCGGAACGCCCATTCTGGCGCAGCGGTGATCATCTCGCCGATGATGGTTTTGATGCCGTTGGCGGCGGCCAGATCAAGCTGCCGGTCGTATTCTTCCCAATCATAGACGCCGGGGGCGACTTCGATGGCCGACCATAGGAACCAATGACGAAAGATATTCATGCCGTCCTCGGCGGCGGTCTGGTAGTCACGCGCCCAATCCTGGCGGGGTGGGTTGGACTTGCGGAAATACACAGCGCCATAGGGGAAGCGTGGCAGGTGATGGATAGGCATGTCTTGTCCTTTCGTATGTCCCGTGGTCTATTCCCGCATCAGGGCCTGGGCGAGAATCCGCTCGGCGGCTTGCATCGTCTTGAGCGCGTCGGCGAAATGTGAAGAGGGTTGCCGCCCCGCCCTGACGCAGTCGATGAACTCGCGATTCTTGGCCTGGAATCCGCCATAGACATAGTTCTGATCGCTGCCCGCCACCTCGCGAGTGTCATAGACCACTCCCTTGGTATCGCCGTCGGCATACAGGATTCCCTTGCCCTCATGCTCGGCCTCGACGCAGATGCCCGGCGCGTGCATCTCCACGGCGAAAATCCGCCGCCCGCTGGTCCAACTGTTGAGCATGACGCCCGTAGCGCCGTTGTCGAAATGCAGCAGCGCCGAGATAAAGTTGATGTCCGGCACCAGCACCCTCCGGCATAGGCTTTGGATTTCGACCACCTCCCCGCCGCACATCCAGCGCAGGGTATCAATGGCGTGTACGCCGTCATCCATCATATGGTCGCGCGCGCCGAGCATGGGCGAGATGGCGCACTTGTAAAAGCGACATACGGCGTGCACGATGGGGCCGCGTTTCAGGCATTCGTCGCGCAGTTGTACGACCATCGGGCAGGCGCGTCGCTGAAAGCTGACCTGAGTGATGCAGCCGTGCTGCTCGGCCAGGTAGGCCAGCGAGCGGGCCTGATGAAGGGTCAACCCCATCGGCTTTTCGATGTACAGGTTCAGCTTGTGCTCCAGGCACCAGGTCCAGACGCCGTACATCTGTTCCGGTTGGCCGATGGCGTACACAGCGTCGGGCGCGATTTCCTCGATCATCTGCTGATAGTTGGTGTAGCGTTTTTCGACGTGGTATTTGTCCGCGGTAGAGTGCAGGCGTTGCGTGTCCAGGTCGCAAATGGCCGCAATTTGCACGTCGTCGAAGGAGGCCAGCGAGGGATAATGCACCGAGTTAGCCATGCTTCCCGCGCCGATCATCGCCACGCGCACGGGCCTGTCTGCTGCTATCATGGGGATTTTGCCTCCTTGTTGCTATGCTGCGTAAGCGCGGTTGCAAAAGCAAGCGCTCGCAACGGCGAGATTGCGCGGCGCAATAGGACGAGCGCGAGGGATAGACCCCTCGCGCTCGCCGATGAATAATCTATGCGCGCTCTACCCACTTGTAGGCTTTTTTCGCATTCCGCCAGAAGAACTTTTCCTGTGCTTCGACGCTCTTGGTAGACCAGTATTCCGTGACCAGCCGCTTGACTGTCGAGTATTCAGCAAACGGGCCGCACACGGGCCAGTTGCTACCAAAGATCAGCCGGTCT
>JAAYXX010000619.1 GCA_012515695.1 Chloroflexota bacterium | reverse complement strand
GCTATTCGGGCAATGGTAGAACTGGCACAATCCGAGCTGGAGGTTATCGCCCGGCCTGAAGACTTTGACAATGACCCCTGGGTGCTGAATTGCGAAAACGGAACGCTAGACTTGCGGACCGGCGAGCTACGGCCCCACGACCCCGGCGACTTGCTGACCAAGCTATGCCCCATCGAATACGACCCGGCGGCAGAGTGCCCCACCTGGACGCGCTTTCAGAACGAAATCGCGGGCGAGTGCGCGGCTATCGTGGCATACAAACAGAGAATGTACGGCTACAGTCTCACCGGCGACGTAAGCGAGCAGGCTTTCTTTATCGCCTATGGAACGGGCGCGAATGGCAAAAGTACGGAAGTCAACACCGTACGCGCTATTCTGGGCCCTGATTATGCCTGGCATATCCCCACCGAGAGCCTGCTGACCAAGGCCCACGGCGGCGGAGTGCCCAACGACCTGGCCCGGCTTAAGGGTATGCGCTTTGTGACGGCCATTGAAAGCGACTTGGGGCGACGGCTGGCAGAGGGACTGGTAAAGCAGCTCACCGGCGGCGACCCGATAACGGCGCGATACATGCGAGCGGAGTTTTTCACGTTTGAACCGAGCCATAAGCTGATTCTAGCCACCAACCACAAGCCGGAAATCTGGGGCAGCGATCATGCCATATGGCGACGTATCAAGCTCATTCCCTACACGGTGACTATCCCTAAAGAGCGACAGGACAAGGACTTGCCCGGCAAGCTCCAAGCTGAGGCGGCGGGTATTCTAGCCTGGCTTGTGCGCGGCTGCCTGGCCTGGCAGCGTGAAGGGCTGGCAGAGCCGGGAGAGGTGACCAACGCAACGAACGCATACCGGCAAGAGCAAGACTTGATAGGCGAGTTTTTGGCAGACCGGTGCATATTCAAGCCCACGGCTCAGGTATCCAAGGGCGAGCTATACGAGGCATACGTTACCTGGTGTGAAACCAACAAGGAAACACCACTCAGTAAGCGCAAGTTTGGCGGCAAAATCACAGAGCGCGGCGACGTGGGCGAAACGCGAGGGACCGGCGGCGCGCATTTCTGGCAAGGTATCGGACTGCTAACAGATAGTGACACAAGTGACACAAGTGACCCAAATTCGTTGTTTTGCAAGAAAAATTTTTCTCTTCGTGAGACAAACAACGAATTTACGTCACTTACGTCACTTACGTCACTAGATGATTCTAGCGAGGTGGTGCTGCTATGAGCGAACGGCTGGCCCAGGATGTGCTTTTTCATGGCCGGGTGGTGACCCTGGAGATTCTAGGGCCCGAGACTATCGGCGTACGGCGCGGCGAGCTGACGCCCGAGCTGCTGGAACATCTGAAAGCGCACAAGGGTGAAATCATAGCAGAGGCTTGTCGGCAAGAATGGGAGCGATGGCAGACCGAGCGCCCGGCCCCTGGTGATGATCCCCGGCCCGACCTGGCAGAGGACAGCGCACAGTGGGCGGCCCTGCTATCGGCGGCCTACGAGCTGGACGGCGAGGACCCCACCGGCGTGTGGGCAGCTTTGCACGTGGTTCGATGCCTGGGCGCGGCGATCCGCGTACAGCGCGGCAAGTGGCGGCTGGAGGCTGGCCCCGACTATGACGGCGACTGGCAAGCGGATAGAGCGCGCTATCTGTTACCCAG
>JAAYXX010000142.1 GCA_012515695.1 Chloroflexota bacterium | reverse complement strand
TGCCGCAAGAGCGCATCCACCTCCGCCGATAGCGCCTCCGTTCGGGCCTGCCGGTCCCTGTTCAGGCTTTCAAGGTACTCTGCCAGTTCAAGCGCCTCCTGCTCGTCACGAGTGAGCAGTAGCCGTAAACCCCACGTCGCATCCGCCAACCGCCCCGCCGCATTCAGGCGCGGCCCCAAATGGTAGCCAATCGTTGACTCATCGGCGACAGCCGGGTCATCTCCCGCGACCATCATCAGCGCGCGCAACCCTGGCCGCGCAGCGCGCCGCAGAACAGACAGCCCGCGTTGGATCAAATAGCGCACCTCGCCCACCTGAACGGACATATCCGCCACCAGCCCCACAGCCACCAGGTCGAGCAGGCTCTCCAGAATTGCGGCGCTCTCGCCGTGTACGGCGCTCTTGCCGGTCACGGCGCTCTGGCCGGTCACGGCTCCCTTGCCTTCCTCCAATAGGGCGCGAGCCACCATATACGCCACGCCCACGCCCGCGAGTTCCCGCAAAGGATGGTTCGATGCAAGCATCTTGGGGTTTACTACGACGTGAGCAGGGGCCAGCACGTCCGGCAGATCGTGGTGGTCCGTGACAATGATCTTGAGACCGAGGGCAATCCCCCGCTCGATGGCCTCATTCTCGCCAATACCCGTATCGCAAGTAAGCAGCAACACCACCCCATCGCTAACAGCTTCCTCAATGGCACGTATGGGCAATCCGTGACCATCTCGACGTTGGGGCAGGCGACAATCCACCTCTGCGCCCATCGCGCGCAGTGCCTCATACAGCACAGCCGCCGCGGTCTGCCCGTCCGCATCGAAATCCCCCCAGATGCGTATCTTTTCCCCACGAGCGACAGCCGCACGCACCAAATCCACCGCAGCCTGCATTCCAGGCAGAGAAAAAGGCGAGGAGGGCGCATAGTGCGCCGGGTCGAGGAAAGCACGAGCCGAGGCGACATCCCGGACCCCACGTTGGGCCAGCAGGCGCGCTACCACGGAATATCCCCCTACCAGGTCCAGCAGGGGAAGAACCTCGTCAGTATGCTCCAGGATGGCCCATTCTCTCGGCATTACGCTGTTCCTTGGTGAATACGAGTTGGCTGAGAGTTTAGAGCAGGCCATCAAGCCTGTCAAACGCTCCTGGCGTTACCTGTCGCCAGCATCACCGCGCACTGGCATTTCCGCGCATTCTGTGGTACCTTGCTCGTGCCCACAGAGCACAACAGCGCAATCAACTACCAACGCCGAAGGAGATACCATGAAGATCACCGCCATCGAGCAATTCTTCCCCAGACCCCGCATCCGCCTCGTCAAGATCACCACGGATACGGGACTGGTTGGCTGGGGCGAAACGACCCTGGAAGGCAAGCCCAAGAGCGTATACGGCGCTGTCGAGGAACTCGCCGAATACCTTATTGGCAAAGACCCCCTGCGAATCGAGCATCACTGGCAACACATCTACCGTTCGGCCTTTTTCCGTGGAGGAAACGTCCTCATGTCTGCGTTGTCGGGCATTGACCAGGCGCTATGGGATATCGCCGGGAAGCATTTTGGCGTCCCCATCCACGCCCTGCTGGGCGGCCACGTTCGCGACCGCATTCGCGTCTATGCCCACTGGGGCATTCGCGACATGAGCGAAGCGGGCCTGCAAGCGGCCAGAGAGCGCCTGGACATGCTCATGAAAAAGGGATACACCGCGTTCAAGGGCGGGCCAGGTGGCAAGTGGCGCGCCCACGAGGCCCCGGCAGTCATTGACCAGTTCGTCAAGTGCGCCTACACCATGCGCGAGTGGGTCGGCCCAGAGGTCGAGTTGTGTTTCGACTTTCACGGCAAAATGACCCCCGCGCTCGCCATCGAAATCTGCCAGGAACTCAAAGGCATGCGGCCCATGTTCGTGGAGGAGCCGGTTCCCCAGGAAAACGTTGACGCGCTCAAGCTCGTCTCTGACCATGTTTCCTTCCCCATCGCCACCGGCGAGCGGCTACTTACCCGCTGGGGTTTCCGCGACGTATTCGAGAAGCACGCTGTCGCGCTCATTCAGCCAGATGTCTCGCACGTCGGCGGAATCAGCGAGCTAAAAAAGGTCGCCAACATGGCCGAGGTGTACTATATGCACACCATGCCCCACTGCGCCATCGGGCCGGTAGCCCTCTCTGCCTGCCTCCAGGTCGACGCCGCCGTCCCCAACTTTTTCATCCAGGAGCAGATCGACCAGAGCCTGGGCGAAGGCATGCTAAAGACCCCCTGGCAGGTACAGGACGGCTTTATCGAGCTGCCAACCGGGCCGGGCCTGGGCATCGAGCTTGACGAGCAGTTCCTCGCCGAACAATGCACCTACCGCGAGGAGCTAGGAGGCGAGTTCTACTACGACGCGGACGGTTCTGTCGCCGACTGGTAAGGCCGCGCCAACGCAACCTGTCTCGAACGCAAAAAGCGGTACGAGGAGCCAGCCTTACAGCCAACTCTCCGTACCGCTTCCATAAGAAAAGACTCCGCTTCATCAACGGAGTCTCGCACCTGTGCCCCCAAGGGAATTCGAATCCCTGTCGCAGCC
>JAAYXX010000141.1 GCA_012515695.1 Chloroflexota bacterium | reverse complement strand
GTAGCTACCGAGGACGCGACTTTTTTCACCAACCCCGGCTTTAATGTGGTGGCGATTGTCCGTTCGCTGTATCTGAACCTGCGCGAGGGGGAAGTGGTCTCTGGGGCCAGCACCATCACCCAGCAGTTGGTCAAAAACGTCTATCTGACCACGGAACAGACGGTGACGCGCAAGATCAAGGAAGCCATCCTGGCCGCCGAGCTTACCCGCCGCTACAGCAAGGCGGAAATCCTCGAAATCTATCTGAACGAGGTCTATTTCGGCAATCTGGCCTATGGTATCGGCACAGCCGCCGAAACGTATTTCGACAAGCCGGTCTCGGAACTTGATCTGGCCGAGGCGGCCTTGCTGGCGGGCATTCTCCAGTCTCCGGCTGGCTATGACCCGTACCTGGACCCGGATGCTGCGCTGGCGCGCCGGGAGACGGTGTTGCGGCTCATGCGCCAGAACGGCTATATCACGCGGGAGGAATACGAACTGGCGGTCAAGCAGCCGTTGGGGGTCGTCCCGCAAAAGTGGATCATGGAGGCCCCGCACATGGTCGTGCATGTGCGCCAGCAGTTGGAAGAGATGTATGGCACCGAGATGCTATACAAAGGCGGTTTTCAGGTCTACACCACGCTCGACCTGGACATGCAACACCTGGCCGAAGAGGTGGTCCGCGAGAAAATCGCCGAATTGCGCGAGCAGGACGCGACGAACGCCGCGCTGATTGCGATGGACCCGGACACGGGGGATGTGCTGGTTATGCTGGGCAGCGCCGATTTCGACGACCCCGCGATTGACGGGCAGGTGAACGTCACGACGCGGCTGCGCCAGCCCGGTTCGGCCATCAAGCCCTTTACCTATCTGGCGGCGCTGGAACGCGGCTGGGCGCCCTCGACGATGATTATGGACATCGAGCAGGATTTCCCCGATGGGGCGAATCCTCCCTACAGGCCGACGAACTATGACAAGAAGCAGTATGGGCCGGTGTCCATGCGCTCGGCGTTGGCCCGCTCGTTGAACATCCCCGCCGTTTCCACCCTTCAGGAGGTCGGCTTGCCCGCCCTGTTGGAAGTGTGTCAACGGCTGGGCATCGAGTCGCTGACCCGCCCGGATTATGGCCTGGCGCTGACGCTGGGAGGCGGCGAAGTCACCCTGTTGGAGCTTTCGGGGGCATATGCAGCGCTGGCGAACGGCGGTCGCAAAGTCACGCCGCGCACTATTCTGCGCATCGTGGACCAGAGCGGCGACGTGATCCTGGAGCCGACGACGCCGGAAACGCCCCAGGTGATGGACGCCCGGCACGCCTACATGCTGACGCATATCCTGGCCGACAATCAGGCGCGCACTCCCACTTTTGGCGCGAATAGCCAGCTCAAGCTCTCGTTCCCGTCGGCGGCCAAGACGGGCACTACAAACGATTATCGCGATTCCTGGACGATGGGCTATACCCCTGAACTGGTCACCGGCGTGTGGGTGGGCAACAGCAATAACTCGCCCATGAAGAGCCTTTCCGGCTCGATGGGGGCGGGCATCATCTGGCACGCCTTTATGGAAAAGGCGTTGGCCGATCGGCCTCACCCGGATTTCGAGCGCCCCGGCGGGCTGGTAGAAGTCGAGGTCTGCTCTATCTCGGGGGAAAAGCGCGGCCCCGACTGCCCCGAAGGGCGGATGGACCTATTCCTGGCGGAAAAGCTGCCGAGCGAATGCAGCGTGCACAAGCGTTTGCAGGTCTGCACCGTCACCAACAGGATCGCCAACGAGTATTGCCCCCATGAGAGCGTCGTGACCAAGCAGTTCCACGACTATGGGGAGCGATGGGATGAGTGGACCCGCCAGCGGGGCCTGGAACCGCCGCCCCGTCAGGTTTGCGACGTGCATACTGGCCCTACGCGGGTGAGCATTCGGGTGGATTCGCAGGAGCTTACGGGCATGATCGAGGTACGCGGGTCTACCGATATCCCCGAGTTTGCCCACTATGTGGTCGAGTTTGGGCGGGGGGACTCGCCCTCTGGGTGGGAGCGCATCACCCCGGAAATTCAATCGCCGGTGTATGACGCGGCTTTGTGCCGCTGGGACACGACCCGGGTGGAGGATGGCACATATACCTTGCGGGTAGTGGTGACGGATAAACGGGGCCATACCCAAGAAGCCAGGACGTTGGTGCAGATTCGCAACGCGACGCCCACCCCGGATGTTACCGAGACGCCCACGGCGACGCCCACCGGCACTGTTACCACTACGCCGACGATGATGCCCACCGAGACGCCGACGCCGACGGCCCAGCCGACGCTAACGCCGACGGTCCAGCCAACCGCCGAGCCGACGCAAGCGCCTACGGTGACACCCGAGCCGACGACGATTCTCGAACCGCCGCCAACGGCCCAGCCTACGGTCACCCCATTGCCGGAGGTCAGCCCGACGGCGACTGGGATGCCCACACCTGGCCCCACCGAAGCGAGCGAGGCTCTGCCAGAGGAGACGCCCACGCCCTAAAGGCTTCAGAGGCGGGCAGGTAGCTGCGCCATCCTGGCGCGCTAATTGGACCGCCGGCTTCCGGCATCGTTGTAAGCCGCCAAGGATGACGGCGGTCCGAGACCGCATCCCCTGGCCTCTCTCCAAACCTGGAGAGGGGGAGGAGGGGCGGACAGGTAGCCGCGCCTTGCAGGCGCGCAACCCCGCGCCAGAATGGCGCGCCTACAATAAAGGTGGGGGGAAGGGGCCACCGCACAGCATAACAAACGCGCCGTATGTCGAAACCCCGACATACGGCGCGTTTCATGTTTGCCCGGATCAGGGCAGATAGTTGAGGGGATTCAGGCGCGACCCGCCTTTGATGACCTCAAAGTGCAGGTGAGGGCCAGTCGAGTTGCCGGTGCTACCGCACAGGCCGATGGTCTCGCCCCTGCCCACGGATTGGCCCACCTCCACATAGATGGCGCTGAGGTGTGCGTAGCGTGTCTGGAAGCCGTTGCCGTGGTCAATCAACACCATGAGTCCATACCCCGTATTGCTGACCTGCACGTAGGACACATAGCCCGAGTCGGCGGAAACGATGGCCCTGCCCTTGGGCGCGGCGATGTCAATAGCCAGGTGGCCTGCCCAGTATCGCTGGCTGATCTGGCCGCTCATGGGCCACGCGAACGCGCCGGTTCCTCGCTTGGCGTTCTGGGGCGCTGGCGCGCTGGATACTACTTCTACCTTCTTTGGTACGTATGGCTTGACGCCGCCGGGGATAATCAGCTGTTGCCCGGCTGTCAGGCTATAGGGAGGCTCCAGGCCGTTGCCTTTGTAGGAAGTAATGGCTTCCGGCTCTACTTTGTATTTGGCGGCAATACCGGCCAGGGTTTCGCCCTTGGCGACGGTGTGATAGGCGCCGTCCACCGGCAGGATGTTCAACTCTTGCCCGATCTGCAAAAAGTCGGGGTTATTGGCCAGCTTCTCATTGGCCCACAGGATCGAGTTTCCGTCCAGGCCGAACTTTTCCGCAATGCTCAACACGCTATCCCCGGCTTGCACCTGATAGGTGATTACCGAAGTGCGTACAGTGCGTTGAGGCAGGTGCAAAGGCAGCGCATCGCGGATCCCGTTCAACGTGCGCAGGGTAATGGGGACCGCACCGCGCTCTAGATAGCGGGAATCACTCGCTCGGCTGACGCTGCTGAATGCATAGGCATAGCCATGACCATAGTCTGGCAAGAAAGCGTCGGGCACTTCCGAGTAACCCGAATAGCCGTTCAATGACGGCTTGGGAAGCTCTTGTAGTTGGATGTCTTTGCTCAGAAGAAAGAAGAAGAGGATCAGTGCAAGGTGGCCTACTAAACGCGCCAGCTTGGGTAGATCGTGTACTTGAAGGGCCAGGCGTTGAATCACAGACCTGTCAACCTTTTCCGCAGATACAGAATGTATCACGATAATATGCTCCCGGGCGCAGGATTTGTTTCAGGATGCAATGTATCGGTTATTGGTAAAGCAAACCGTCGTATCCAGTCTATTCTACTCGCAATAGAGCGAATTGTCCAATAGTGCAGTTGCCAGAGCGCGCACCCAACATGGCGGCATCTGGCGAGCAATAGGGAGATGATGATATTTAGGCATCATACTAATAATGATAGGCCGTGTCCAGTGGAAAAACGGTTTTTTTGGGGGGTGGGAAGAAAAAAAGCTCTTTCCAGACCATGTGCGCCTGCCTGAGGCAGCCTTCTTGAGCCAGGGAACCAGCCATTGGCTCAGAGAAGGCTGCTCGTCAGGTGGCGGCTAATCTGGAAAGAGCTTGAATAGGTTAGATATACAGGCCGTTTTCGGGCGCGTCCCCTGGAGGTTGGACTAGAGGTCCTTGCTCAAGGTGGCCAGAAATTCGGAGTTGCTCTTGGTTTTGCCCAGGCGTTCGAGGATCAACTCGACGGATTCGAGTCCGCCCACCGTGTCGATCATGCGGCGCAACGTCCACACGCGACTGAGGGTCTGTGCCTCGAGCAGCAGCTCTTCTCGCCGTGTGCCAGACCGCTGGATGTCGATGGACGGGAAAATGCGCCTCTCGGCCAGACGCCGGTTCAGGTGCAATTCCATATTGCCCGTGCCCTTGAATTCCTCATAGATGATATCGTCCATGCGGCTGCCGGTATCCACCAGGCAGGTGGCGATAATCGTGAGGCTGCCCGCCTCTTCCAGCTTGCGCGCCGCGCCATAGAGCTGTTTGGGCGGATGCACCGCAGCGGGATCAATACCGCCGGACAGCGTGCGCCCGCTGGGGGGCACGATCAGGTTGTACGCCCGCGCCAGCCGCGTGATGCTATCCAGCAAAATCACCACGTCGCGCCCGATCTCCACCAGGCGCTTGGCGCGTTCCAGGGCCATCTCGGCCACGCGCACGTGGTCCGTCACCGGCTCGTCAAAGGTCGAGCTGACCACTTCGGCCTCAACCGAGCGGTCCATATCGGTGACTTCTTCCGGGCGCTCGCCCACCAGGACCACCATCAAGTGCACGTCGTCATAATTATCCGTAATGCCGTTGGCGATTTGCTTCAGAATGGTCGTCTTACCGGCCTTGGGCGGGGAGACGATCAACCCACGCTGGCCGCGGCCAATCGGCGAGAGCATATCAATCAGACGTGTGGAGTAGATGTTGGGCTTGGTTTCGAGGCGGAACTGTTCTCGGGGGAAAATTGGAGTCAATCGTTCAAAAGTGGGGCGGTGCTTGGCTTGCTCGGGGTCTAGCCCGTTAATTGCCTCCACCCGCAACAAGGAAAAGTATTTCTCCGATTCCTTGGGGGGGCGAACCTGCCCGATAACCATATCCCCCGTTCGCAGGCTAAACCGGCGAATTTGTGACTGTGAAACATAGACATCTTCTGGGCCGGGGAGCAGATGGTCGCTGCGCAGGAACCCTATGCCATCTGGCATGATTTCGAGCACACCGCCACCGAAAATGAAACCTTGATCTTCCGCTTGGGCCCTGAGGAGTCTGAAAATCAGGTCTTGTTTCTTGAGGCGACTATAGCCTACTACATCTCTTGTGCGAGCAATGTCACGTAGCTCGCTCAGAGTCATTGTCTCTAGTTCGACAATATTCACGTTCTACACTCCATTGAGTACTATAAAAATGAGGAGCTAACTTTTGCTATGCGCTGCTAACTTGGCATACGCGGCAAAAAGGTAGGTACCAGGGAAGATTTCGAATAAGTTTGGGGTAATGAGTCAAGAGAAGTCTCTGAACACGAAAACTAACCACGCGGACGTGGCTTCCACCAGAGGTTGGCCTTTGCAGGAAACGCTCTCAATACAACTAGATTATAATACAGGTTTGAGCCAACGTCAACTCATCCGTGGGGCTTTAAGGTGAATGACCGATAGTTGACCCAGACGGAGGGTTGCTGGGGCGTGCAGATGCCTTGATCCTGGCGTCTGGAGATATCGGCCGAGTTCGCGAATCTCTTGCCATAGAATACCACTTATGGGTAAAATAGTCAAGATTGAATAATAGTGTGATCCGATTTATAGCTTGCAAAGGGCGAGAATTGTGTGGGATGACGAGGATTCGGCCAATTATATAGCTCAGGAGCCTGCTGCCGACGAGCGGGTGTTGGTGGCGGTGGTGCCGCGGCCTAGCGACTGGGAGCTGGTCTGCACGCAACGCTGGTATCGCATCCCCGTATCTCGCGCTCCCCGGCGTCTGGCGGCGGACTATGTCGCGTTTTACCATACAAGCAGCTTTGGCGACCTGCGTTGGACTATTCGCTACTATGCGCCCATTTTGCGCTACCGCCTGATGCGGCGGGTGGACCTGTTCCCCGACGAGCCGGATCATCCTCGCGCGCAAGAGCTGTACTACCGCATCGAGCTTGGCCCCCTGGACGAACTGCCCCGCCCCATCCCCAGCCGCAAGCTGCGGCGGGTGACGTTCATCATGACTACCCTGTCCCGCTTGCTCTCCGCGCAAGAGATCAACGACCTGTGGTTGCGCCCGACGGCCCGCGATCGGCTGTGGCGGGCGCTCAAGACCCGCGAGGTAATGGCCCGCCGAGAGTATGCCATTCGGGAGGGGGGCTTGAGCTATGAGGCGGACATCGCTGTGTTGTGTGTGCGCCGCAATCTGGCAATCGAGTGCGTCGAAGAACCCTGCGCGCGGCCCAATGTCGAGCTTGTTACGCAAGAGCAGCTTTTGGCGGGGCATGGCTGGACGATTCAACGCTTTGCCGTGGATGATATCATGGCGAATGTAGACAGTTGCGTGGAGGTCGTGCGGGCTTTTGTGCGTAGCTATGGCGGCCAGCTTGTCTCGTAGGGGCGCTCTATCCCTGGCGGCCAGAGCGCGGCAGGAATGCCGCGGCTACGACGTGGACCGCCGGCTTCCAGCCGACAGAATAAAAGCCGCCAAGGATGGCGGCGGTCCTTCGCCTGGAGCGCCACCATCGCTGGCTAATGGCGTTAACATCTGATTGTCATGGCCAACAGATCACCCTCATCCGCCCTTCGGGCGCCCTCGCCCACTGGGAGAGGGCGCGGCTCCGTAGGAGCCGGGGGTGAGGGGATTTGTCCGCGCCTACGGGATGGGCGGCTGTTTCGCCAGCAAAAAGGCGATGGTGCTGTGCCATGGGACGGTCTGCCCGGCCAGTTGGCGTTGGAATAGCGCCTGAATGCTGGCGATGGCTTCCGGCGCGAGCGTTCGGGCCAGATGTTGGGCATAGCTGGGGCGCGCCCCCTCTGGCGCGACACTGAACCAGCGTTGAACCTGGTCAGCGGTGATCAGGTATTCCCTCGTCGCTCGCCAGACCTCCACCTGCACGCTGGCAAACCCCGCCGCCGTAAACGCCTGTTCCAGGTCGGCGGCGTCCCAGTTGGTCATATCGTCTTGGGCGTCCGCATAGATGGCCTCTTCGGCCTGCTGCCAGGCGGCGCGCACCTCTGCCCCCAGCGCGCTGGCGTCTACCAGCTCATAAAGCCGCTGGGCATGGCGGGGCACAACCTCCGCCATGCTGATGGCACCGGCAGGTTGCAGCAGCCCCGCCAGCAGCCGGGCGATGCTTGCCTTGTCTGGGCAGTGTGTCAGGCTGTTGCGCCCGACGATCAGGTCAAAGCGGGGCGGTTCGGCGGTGCTGGCCCCCAACAGGGCGGGCAAATCCTCTAGCTTGCCCTCGATAATAAAGGGGCGCTCGATTTCAGGCAGGCGCGCCACCTGTTGCGTGAGCGCCTGAGCCGTGCGCGAGTCGGCGGCCAGCGCCCAGACGCCTCCTTCGGGCGCGCGCCGCATGGCCTCCCACGTCAGCAGTCCCGTCCCGGCGTTCAGGTCCAGCACGACATGGTGGCGCTGCACGTTCACCTGGACGAAAAGCCGGTCGCGGATTTCCCCCAGCTCTTTGCCGGTATCGCTGATGGTGCGTTGTAGCCAGCGGTCACGGGTGCGATCCGCCGGGGAAAAGGTGAGCGCCTCCTGGTTGCCGTCCGTTTCGAGCATGGCGGCCAGTTGCTCCTCGCGCCGCCGCTCCACCTGCTCTTTGATGTGTGCCTCATAGCCCTGGTTGCTGGGTTCGTAGAACATGCGCCCCTGCAACGCATCGGGCAAATATTGCTGCGCGATCCAGTGGTCGCGATAGGCATGGGGATACATATACCCCTCGCCGTGACCAAACCCCTCCTTGTCGCGACTGGCGTCCTTGAGATGGTTGGGAACCTGCCCTTCGGGTTCCTGCTCCACCACTTGCAGCGCATCAAAAAAAGCCATCGCCGAGTTGGACTTGGGCGCAGTCGCCAGGTAGAGCGCGGCGTGTGTCAGATGAAAGCGGCCCTCTGGCAGCCCCACCCGCTCAAAGGCTTCTGCCGCCGCGTTGACCACCACCAACGCTTGCGGGTCGGCCATGCCCACATCCTCACAGGCGAGAATGATCATCCGGCGAAAGATAAAGCGGGGGTCTTCGCCCGCATACACCATTTTCGCCAGCCAATACAGCGCCGCGTCGGGGTCCGAGCCGCGCAACGATTTGATAAAGGCGCTGATGGTATCAAAGTGGTAATCCCCTTCGGGGTCGTATAGCACAGCCCGCCGCTGGATGGATTCCTCGGCGACGGCCATATCAATCACAATGGTCCCGTCGGGCTGCGGCTCGGTGGTTTCTACGGCGAGTTCCAGCGCGTTCAGGATAGAGCGCGCATCCCCATTGGCGACGTTTACCAGATGTTCCAGCGCGTCCGGGTGCAGGTCCACCTTTTTCTTGCCATAGCCGCGTTCCGGGTCGCGCAGCGCCGCATAGGCCACGGCCCGCAGGTCGTCCTCGGTGAGCGGCAACAACTGGAACACCCGGCTGCGGCTCAACAGCGCCCGGTTGACCGAGAACCAGGGGTTTTCGGTAGTCGCGCCGATCATCAGGATGGTGCCGTTCTCTACCCAGGGGAGCAGGGCGTCTTGTTGGGCCTTGTTCCAGCGATGTACCTCGTCAATGAACAGGATGGTGCGCTGACCGTACAGGTTGCGCTGTTCCTGCGCCTGCGCGGTGACCTCGCGGATGTCCTTGACGCCCGCCAGCACAGCGTTCAGGGTGACGAACTGCGAGCGGGTAGTGTTGGCGATCACCATTGCCAGCGTGGTTTTGCCCGTGCCCGGCGGCCCGTAAAAGATCAGGGAGGAGAGTTGGTCCACCTGGATGGCCCGCCGCAGCAGGCGACCGGGGCCGAGGATATGCTCCTGGCCGATGTACTCGTCCAGCGTGCGTGGGCGCATGCGCGCCGCGAGAGGGGCCTCGCGGTTGATCTGCTCTTTGCGCGCCCGGCTGAACAGGTCGTCAGTTTGCATGGTCGTTCGCCGTTTGGGAGCCGGGTTTAGCCGAGTTCCCCGCGCGCTGGCGGCGGCGGGCGCTCAGTGCGCGCTTGATGCGCTGCCAGACGCCTTGCACGCCGCGCATCTGCTCCTCGGTGATGGCGTGCTCGCTATAGCGCGCCTCCAGAAAAGCCTGCGTCAATGCCTCTACATCCACATCCGCATCGGGCATCTGGCTGGCCAACATCTGTTGGTATTCCAGG
Organism: Chloroflexota bacterium; assembly: GCA_012515695.1. Classification (GTDB taxonomy): domain Bacteria; phylum Chloroflexota; class Anaerolineae; order UBA1429; family UBA1429; genus JAAYXX01. The sequence continues at coordinate 4,635 of JAAYXX010000141.1, read as the reverse complement.
GGAGTCATAGACGCGGGTCTGCCGAACCCCTGCGTATTGGCGCGGTGTGCGATGGAAAGGTAGAAATAGCGCACCCGGTCGCGTGGGGTTAACCGGCGCAGGGAGAGGTAGCTGCCTGTGCGCTGGGCGATGCGGGCGCGGCGGCGGGCGATGCTCTGGGCGACGGCCTGCCGCAATCGCCCCACGGCCTGGCGCGTGTTCTGCCGCAAGCCCCGCCAGACGTTGCTGATCCATTGCAGCAGCGGCGTCATGGAAAGCCGCCGAAAGATGTCCCAGCGGTCGTTGAGAAAATGGTACAGCGAATAGCCCGCCACGCCGATGATGAGGAACCAGAACAGCAGCGAGCGCACAAACTGCCACCAGGCTACCGGCTCGCTTTCCGCCGCGGTAGAGGGCGGTGGCGGGGGCAACATGGGCTGGCTTATGGTGGGGGGCGGGGACGCTGCCTGTTCCCCACGGAATAGCGAAAGCACCAGCCCCAGCACCCACGAGATGATGAACAGGATGACGCCGACGATCCGTGTGAGCACTTGCAGAATCCACCACAGCACGGTGGACAGCACGTCCATAATCCCCACGGAATAGTCCACCGGCAGGAGCGCGGCCACCAGCGCGATGAACACCAGGAACCCCAGCACCAACAGCAGCCACCGCTTGCCCAGCTTCCCCAGGATGGGGATGTTTTGCAGTTCCCAGTTCGCCTTGAGAATGGTGTAATGGGCCTGGCTTATCAGCAAAAAGCCGAGGACGAAATACACAAACACGTTCACGATGATGCCAGAACTGCGGGCATGTTCCAAAGAGAGCAGTTGCCGCAGGTTGACCAGCGACAGGCCGGTAAAGATCAGCAGAATGATGCCAGCGCCAAAGAAGGTGTTAATCAGGTGGCGCAGCTTGGCCGTGCGGTCCACGCGGCCCCGCCCTGGCGCGGTGCTCCACAGGTCATAGCGCGGGTCGGTGGTGGCGGGGGCTTTTTCCGACTCGGTGGCCTCCAATTCCTTCATGGTCTGCGCCAGCCCCAGAGCCATGAACCAGACGAGCACCATCAGCGCGCTGATAATCAGGAACAGGGCATCAAAGAATGATAGGGCGTTCACCGTCCAGGAAGCGATATCGGCGGCCAGCCCCGCAAAGCCATTTCGCAGCGAGACGCCCAGCCGAAGCACCAGCAGCAGCACAATCCACTCGGCAAAGCGGAACCGGGTCTTGTCGCTGCCTGATAGACGCAGGCGTTTCATGGTGCGCCAGGCGTGAATGCTCTCCAGCGAAACCAAAAAGGTCAGCACGCTCACGAACGTTCCCGGCCAATGGGGCGTCAGCGAGACCAAGAACTGGGAAAAGGCGACCATCAGGCAGGTGATCATCCCGGCGATACCCGTCGGGCGTAGCACTTCTTCCAGGGTGATGGTCAAGAACTGCCGCTCCCTGGCCTGTTGTTCGGCGTTGGGCGCTTCTGCTGGCTGGCTTTCTGCGGATAGCGCCGGACCGGTTGGTGTGCGATCAGATCCTCCAGACATCCAGGTCCCTCTCTTCCCACACTTCGTAGGCGGCTATCCCGACTTCTTGCGCTCGCTGCTTGATGTTGGCGAACGCCGTGCGCGGGTCCAGCACTATCAGAATCACGTGAAAGCCCGCCCGCTTCATCAGCAGCAGGTTATCGAACAGGGGTTCGTCGGCGTCGGCGGTGATGATGATGCCAGTGCTGCCCCAGGTGAGGTGCAAACGCGCCTGCCGGAGCAGGTCGTTAAAGGGGATTTGCTCCCCCATCTGCACGCGGGCCAGCACGTCCAGCATGTGCATCAATTGCTCTTGCCCTTTGCGTGGGGGCAGGATGATGCTCTGGGCTTGCTCCGGGTCTGCCAGGGGGTCCAGCCCGTTGGAGGCCAGGCCGACAGTCTGGCGCTGCTCGATGAGGCAATGGGCGATGGAAGCGGCGGTGGTGATGGCGAGTTCCGACGCCGACAAGGCCCGCTGGATGGTGTACTCGGTGCGGTTCAGGTTCAAAAAGATCTGCGATTCGATGGAAATCGCCGGTTCAAAGCGTTTGACCTGCAACGTGCCCCTGGTGGCCGTCGTCTTCCAATGGATGTGGCGCAGGCTATCGCCGGACTGGTAATCGCGCACGCCCACCATTCGGCTGGGGTCTTCGTAGATGCGCTGTTTGGTGGGCACCGACCCAAAGGGCGTCTGCGCGGGCACGCCGATGGATTTGAGCGGGACGATGCGAGGATAGACGATCAGATAATCGCCCTGCGCCGTAATCTTTTCATAGTTGACCATGCCGAACAGGTCTCCCGAATGGAGAGCCAGCGGGCCAATGTCGTAATATCCCCGACGGCGGCAGTCCAGTTCATAATCGAGTGTGCGCTGTTCTTTGCACCATAGGGAGAACACCGATCGGAAAAAGTTGGGGGATTTCAGGTGAATGGGCAGGCTCTCATGCACCCGCAGCCAGGGCAGGGGCCACCAGCTTTTGTTGCGAATGTTGAGCCTGATCTGCACCTGATCTCCCAAAAAGGCCCGGTTCAGGTATTCGCGATGCACTTCTACGCTGCGTAGCGCCCGTTCGGCCCAGACGCGGGAGATGAGATAAATGCCGAACAGGAAATAGAGAATGTAGAAAAAGAAATCTACCCGCAGCAGCGCGGCGATCAGGAACAATCCTATGATAAAGATGAGCAGATTGGTCATGGCTTCCTATCCCTGCCGTGGGGCCTATGGGTCAGCCTTCGCCAACCTCACCGATATCCAGCTTGGTATCTGCCAGAAGGCTCTGGAGGATGCGGGAGGCGTTGTTACCCCGCAGGGCGCTCTCTGGCTTGACGATCAGCCGATGGCCCAGAATGAACGGGGCCAGCCGCTTCACATGATCCGACAGGACATAATCCATTCCCTGAATGGCGGCCAACGCCTGCGCGGCTTTGTAGAGGCCCAGGCTGGCGCGGGGGCTGGCCCCCAGGGCCAGGTCGCGATGCTCGCGAGTGCCGCGTACCAGATGCACGATATAAGAGCGCACAGTCTCATCTACCGCCACATCCCAGATATCCGACTGGAGCGCGGGCACGGTGTTCCCGTCCACCACCTGAGTGATGCTCTCGACGGGGTGGTTGCGGCGGAGGTTTAGCAGGATTTGCTGCTCATCGTCGAACGAGGGATAGCCCAGGTTGATGCGCATGAGAAAGCGGTCGAGCTGGGCTTCGGGCAGGGGAAAAGTCCCTTCGTATTCGACGGGGTTCTGGGTAGCGATGACCAGGAAGGGGCGGGGGAGGGAACGCGTGACCCCGTCCACCGTCACTTGATATTCGCCCATAGACTCTAGCAGGGCGGACTGGGTGCGGGGCGTGGCGCGGTTCACCTCGTCTGCCAGGAGGATATTCACAAAGGCCGGGCCGGGGCGGAACTCGAATTCGCCGGTCTTTTGGTTATAGATGGAAACGCCGGTGACATCGTTGGGCAGCAGGTCGGGGGTGCATTGCAGCCGCTTGAAGGTACACCCCAGCGAGATTGCCACCGAGCGGGCCAGCATGGTCTTGCCCACCCCCGGCACATCCTCGATGAGCACGTGTCCCTCGCAGAACAAGGCTACCATTACTAGCTCGATGGCCTGGCGCTTGCCCACGATGACCCGCTCTACGTTGTCCATTACCGCTTGAGCAAAAGCTTCAACGTCCCTGATTGCCATAATTGGAAGCCCTTTCTGCGCTTTGGTGTGTGTGCGTGTTCATTGTACGCGCAATAACCCTGTATGGCAAGGGTTGCGCGGGGTCACTGGGTTGGGTCTGGCGGTTCGGTATCGCCTTTTCCGTGGAACCAATATCCCACGCCGTATCGCGTGCGTAGGTAGGCGGGCTGCCGGGGATCATCTTCCATTTTGCGGCGCAGGCGACTCGTATACAGCGAAAGATAGGCGGACGCCTGGTCGCCTGCATCTTGCCACAGGGCACGCGCCAGCTCTTCACGAGGCACGATGCGCCCGCGGTGCTCGAGCAGGTATGTCAACAGTCTGAACTCGGTATTGCTGAGTTCGATACGCACCCCGCGTTTCTCCACACGTTGCCGCACGAGATCAATGGACAGCGTGCTGTCGTCATAGCACCGAGAGGGGAGCGAATGGCCGGAAAAGCGGCGCATGATAGCCTGAATGCGGGCCTGCAATTCGGCCATTCCAAAGGGTTTGACCAAATAGTCGTCGGCTCCCAGCCGGAGCGCCTGCACCACATCCCCGACCTCTCCCACGGCTGTGAGAAAGATGATGGGAGTCTGGCTATGTTCGCGCAGCACCTTGCAGACCTGGAAGCCATCCAAATCGGACATGCAAACATCCAGCAGGATCAAGTCCGGCGATAGGGCATAGGCCGAACGAATACCCTCCCTGCCGCTCAAAGCCTTGAATGTCTCATAGCCCGCCAGTTCAAGGTGTTGACAGAGAATGCGCCCAAAGGTTGGATCGTCGTCGATTACCAGGATGCGCAATGGGACCTCCCCCCCCGCAGAGTGCTGCCAGTATAGCAAAAGGCTCGGTGGGTTGTCAACGTTGACGCGTTGACGACCAACATTTAGCGTTGGCATAATCGCCCGCACCCGCGATCACGCCCTCATCTTCGCCCTTCACCCCCGGCTGTACCCAGCCGCTCC
>JAAYXX010000140.1 GCA_012515695.1 Chloroflexota bacterium | reverse complement strand
GACAAGCTGCGGGCAGGGAAGTGAAGCGGGGCGTTGACGGTGCCGGGAAGACGTGGTACATTCCGGCCAGGCCAGGGATCGGACATAATAGCAGATCAATTTCAAGGGGGCAACCATGCGCATTATAGGTCGAGAAGTGGTCTATCGCCATCATAGCCGATTCAACCAGCCCGCGGCCACGGTGCAGCCGGGCGAGGTGTTCCAGGTCAAGACGGAGCTTTGTTCGGGGCAATGGCTTCAGAGTATTGACGATGCGTGGCGGCCCGAAAAGGGCACTGGCCCCAACCCCACGGTGGTGGTAGCAGTGGAGGGGGCGGAGCCGGGCAGTTGCCTGGCTGTGCATATACACGATATTGCGCCGGAGGAAATAGGGTATACCGGCTTTGCTCCAGGGCGCACGCCTTTCCCCGACTGGATCCGGCATCGCGAATGGGGCATCGTGACCAGGACTGTACGCATCCGCGACGGGTATGTGGAATGGAGCGATGACCTGAAGCTGCCTATTGCCCCGTTGATCGGTACGCTGGGCACGGCGCCCGCTGAGGAAGTGATCAGCAATGGCTGGCCGGCGCGCTATGGCGGCAACATGGACGCGCAAGAGGTGCGCGCCGGGGCCACGGTGTACCTGCCGGTCCAGGTGGCGGGGGCGCTGCTCCACGTCGGGGATGTGCACGCCATTCAGGGAGATGGAGAGATCAACTGCGGTGGCGGCATCGAGTGCCGGTCTACAGTGACGCTGAGCGTGGAGGTTCTGCCCAAGCCGGAGCGGATGAGCTGGCCGCGCATTGTGGACGCCAGCCATATCACGACGGTGGGATGTGCCCGTCCAGCCGAGGACGCCTTCCGTATCGCTGTGGAAGAGATGGTCTACTGGATGGTAGATCAGTATGGTTTTGAAGAGACGGACGCCTTTTTGCTGTTGGGGCAGGTATTGGAGGCTCGCGCTACGCAGTATGTGAACCCGCTCTACACGTATGTCGCCAAGGTGCGACACGAGTACTTGCCTGCGGTCAAGCCGATGGGCTGAGTGACCCGTAGCTGAGCGGCTCACGTTGAGCGGCTCAGAATGGCGGCCAATAGGGATGCTTGGCGCTCCTATTGGTCGCCTGCCATCTCCTGGGCCAGTTGCTCTATGAGCAGGCGAGCGGCTGGCGTGGCGCTGTTGGCGGGCAGCCACTCTTTGCATAGATAGCGGGTTTCCTCGGCGATAGAGGGGTCATCCCGGTGGGCCATATAGTACAGCAGGATAGCCAGGCAACCATGTCGCCGGTTGTTTTCGTAATCAGCGAGTTCGCGGCCCATCTGAGCAAAGGTAGCCATGAGTCGGTCGAGGCGTTGCGCGGCTAACTCGCGCCCTGCGCCTGTGAGCAGGCGCGGAATGAAATCGCGCAGTTTGCCCGTCGCCCAATCGGGCAGCCTTTCGGTGATGTAGGGGCACAGGTAATCGCGCAGGACTAGTTCGTTACCGGCGGCATCGCGCCCAAAGAGGGGCACGCCCGGGTTGCGGATCTCGTGAAAGTGCAGGTTGATGTAGATGTTTCGCACAAAGGCGGGCAGCCCGATATTGGCGTCGATGGTATCGGCGTCGTAGAGGCAGAGGCTCTCGATGGGGGCGTCGTCCGGCGGATGCAGGTGGTCGCGGATGGTCTGCGCCACGCGGAGGCGCGTGGCTTCTGGCGCGCCATACTGGCTTAACAGGGCGCTGGCGATCTCGGCGCCGGATTCGTTGTGCAGCTTGCCCGCCAGTTGCAGGCGATCATATAGCTCGGTTACGGCGTTGTGGCGCTGCGGAGGGCGCAAGGCGTTGAGCCAGTAACCCCGGTCGTCTACGATGCGCTTTCCCTCGGCGTCCACGATATACTCGCCATCATAGGGCTTGGTGATATCGTGCAACAGTGCGCTCAACTCGGTGATCTGCGGGTCGCCGCTTTCCTGTGCGCAGAGGTTCAAGGCCAATCCCCGCACACGTTGGGTATGATCGTAGGTATAGTTGCGCCAGTTGAATGTTACCCAACCGGGGTCCCAGAGGGTGAACGTTTCTTGAACCAGCGCGTCCAATTCATTCATGGGATATTGGTCGGTCATGGGCTATCCTGAGATGATAGTTCGCTGCCGGGTCATCGGTTCGCTGCGAGCAGCGGTTATAGTAGCGGGTCCACCTCGAAAAAGTCGGCCAGTTCGGCAAAACGGCACAGCGTAACGACAGCCTCCGGCTGCTCGATGTCCTGTATTTCGGCGGTCCAGGTGTGGGCATGAGGAATCAGGATGGCGTTCAGCCCAGCCGCAACGGCGGGATTGATGTCCGACTTGGGGCTGTTGCCGATCATCCAGGTGTCTCGCGGGCGGACGCCGAGTTCACAAATGACGTTCTGGTAAGTCGTGACGTCCTTTTCCTGGACGATATAACAGGCATCGAACAGCGGCTCGAGGCCAGAACGCTCTAGCTTGGCGCGTTGGGTCTCTTCCTGCCCTTTGGTGAGCAGAACCAGGCGGCTGGTAGGCCGCAACGCCCTCAGCGTGTGCTCGACGTTGCCTAGCAGGATCATGGGCGGCGACAGGACCAGGTCCCCAATGGCACGCGCCTCGTAGATGATCTCTGGCGTAACCGGCAGGTTGCGAAGCTTGAGCAGGCGTTCCGCGCTGATTCCTAGAGCGGCAATATAGCCTTGCGGTCCGTAGCCATAGGCGGGGATGGTCTCCAATTCGCAGAGGTGCAGCGTTTCGGCGGCAAGCTCCCGGTTGCATCCCCAGCGTTCCATATAGTCCTGGAAACGGGCCTGGCAACTCAGGTAGAAGATGTTGTTTTCCCAAAGGGTATCGTCGGCGTCAATGAGCAAAGTGCGTTCGATGGTTCGTTCGTCGGGCGCAGGTTGCATACTATCGTCTCCTTGGGTTGCTATACGATGGGCGTAACGATCATTGTATCATCCAGGCAGTTCATTGCCAAATGGCGTCAGGTAGATGTGCGCGCTTGCGTGCGTGCACTTGTCAGGCGGGGCGGGTCTATCTACAATGGCTGCGCTAGAGATGGGCATTGACTGCCCTGTGAATGCTGTAGAAGGAGAGTCTGGTATGTGTCCTGGAGAGATGAGCTTACGCTATGGGATGAATCCTCACCAGAAGCCAGCCCGAGTGTTCATGGAGGAGGGAGAGCTTCCTTTTGAGGTGTTGAGCGGCCAACCCGGCTATATCAACCTGCTGGATGCGCTCAATTCCTGGCAACTGGTGATGGAGTTGAGAAGGATGCTACAGCAGCCGGCTGCCGCATCTTTTAAGCATGTGAGTCCGGCGGGGGCAGCGATCGGGGTGCCGATGACGCCAGCCGAGCAGGCCGCGGCATTTGTAGCGGATATGGAACTGTCGCCTCTGGCGACGGCCTATGCGCGCGCGCGTGGCGCAGATCGGATGTCTTCTTTTGGCGATTGGGTGGCATTGAGCGATACCTGCGACGTGCCCACGGCCCTTCTGATCCAGCGGGAGGTGTCGGATGGCGTGATTGCGCCGGACTATACGCCAGAGGCGCTGGACATTCTGCGGAAAAAGCGCGATGGGGGCTATCGGGTACTGCGGATGGACCCCGACTATGTGCCGCGTGATCTGGAGCGTCGCACGGTGTTTGGGGTAACGTTGGAGCAAAAGCGCAACGATATGCCCATCGGCTGGGATATGTTTGCGCGCCGGGTTACGGAGAAGCAAGATATTCCACGCGAGGCGATGGTCGATCTGATCGTGGCAACGGTGGCGCTCAAGTATACCCAGTCCAACTCGGTGACGTTGGCTCGCAGCGGCCAGGTGACGGGGGTTGGAGCGGGGCAGCAGTCGCGGGTACACTGCACGCGACTGGCGTGTGGCAAGTCGGACCTGTGGTTCTTGCGCCAGCATCCGGCGGTCTTGGGGCTGAAATTCGCCAAGGGAGTGCCGCGTGCCCAGAAAAACAACGCCATTGACCTGTATCTGATGGACGAGCTTTCGCCCGCCGAGCAGGCGGCATGGGAGAAGACGTTCACCGTGGTGCCCGCCCGATTGAGCCGCGAAGAAAAGCGGGCATGGCTGGACGAGGTGCAGGGGGTGGTGTTGAGTTCGGACGCCTATTTCCCATTCCGCGATTCGATTGACCGGGCCTCTCAGAGTGGGGTGAGCTATGTGGCGCAGCCCGGCGGGTCGGTGAACGATGAGAGCGTGATAGCGGCCTGCAACGAGTACGGCATGGTCATGTCATTTACGGGCGTGCGGCTGTTCCACCACTGAGCGAGGGTACTGCCGCGAGGTGCTTGTGTCGCCAGAGCAAGGAGGCTACTGTGCTGGGATCCGAGTTGTTGGCGGGCGAGAAGGTGCGCCTGGTTGCGCTGACGCGTGGTGACGCGTCGCTGGTGGCCTCGTGGTATGCTGATACCGAGTTCATGCGGCTGTTGGACGCAGACGTGGCCTTTCCCAAGAGCGAAGAGGATATAGGGCGGATGATCGACGATGCTCGCCGCCAAAATACCTCGTTCATGTTCGGAGTGCGGCGCATAGCCGACGAGCAGTTGGTCGGTATCGTCGAATTGAACGATATTCTGTGGCAGCACGGGGTAGGCTGGCTCACTATCGCGATTGCCCGCGAGTTCTGGGGGCAAGGCTTGGGGACAGAAGCCCTGCGGTTGCTGGTGCAATATGCGTTCATGGAACTGAATCTGCGTCGTCTGCAACTCACTGTCTTTGACTACAACGAGCGAGCGATGGCTGTTTACCGCAAGTGCGGCTTTCAGCTAGAGGGCACGTTCCGCGAGTATATGCAGCGCGATGGACAGCGGTATGACATGCACCTGATGGGGCTGCTTCGGCGCGAGTGGGAAGAGCGCGGGCGGCAGTGACCACGGATGTCAAGCGCAGGGCACACGAGGCCGCTGGCGGATACTGCCAGCAGGCGTGCTGGTTGCCTGGCTCTGGAGACAGCGCTATGTGGGTCGCATAGAAATGGATGGGGGAAATGGTTGACTGGCGTGACTATTTGGAAAAGAACCAGCCCCGGTTTCTTGGGGAGCTGATCGAGTTCCTGCGCATTCCGAGCATCTCTGCGCTGCCGGAGCATGCGGAGGATGTGAGCCATGCTGCCGACTGGCTGGCTCGGCGGCTGGCAGAAGCTGGCGTAGAGAACGCACAGGTATTGGCAACGGGCGGGCACCCGGTGGTACACGGAGATTGGCTCCACGCACCGAACAAGCCGACGGTGCTGATCTATGGGCATTTCGATGTGCAGCCCGTTGATCCGCTAGGGGAGTGGGAGCGGCCTCCCTTTGAGCCGGAGGTGCAAGACGGGCGCATCTATGCGCGGGGGGCGTCGGATAACAAGGGGAATCTGATGGTTCCGGTGCTGGCTGTTGAGGCGCTGTTGCGCGCGGAGGGGAGCCTGCCGGTGAACGTCAAGTTTTTCTTCGAGGGGCAAGAGGAGATCGGCAGCCCACAGCTACCCGCATTTATCGAGCAGCACCGAGACCTGCTGGCTTGCGACATGGTGCTCAACGCCGATGTGTCGCAGTGGGGCGAAAACCAGCCTGCCCTGCTGGTAGGGCTGCGGGGCGCTTGCTCCATGCAGATTGATGTGCGCGGGCCGAACAGCGACCTCCATTCGGGAGTGTATGGGGGAGCCGTACGCAACCCGGTGCAAGCGTTGGTCGAGATCTTGGCCTCTATGCTCAGTCCGGAGGGGCGGATCACCGTCGAGGGGTTCTATGATGATGTGCAACCGTTGTCCGAGGAAGAGCGAGCGCAGATTGCCGCTGTGCCTCTAGATGAGGCCAAGTACAAGCGAGACCTGGGCGTGGACGCGCTGCACGGCGAGCCGGGGTACACCACGCTAGAGCGCACCTGGGCGCGGCCTACGCTGGATGTGAACGGCATCTGGGGCGGCTTTCAGGGCGAGGGGGCCAAGACGGTTATTCCGCGAGAAGCCCACTGCAAGTTCTCTTGCCGCCTGGTGCCGTACCAGGACCCGGACAAGATTGTGCGCCTGCTGACTGACCACGTGCGGCGACATACGCCCACGGGCGTGCGGGTGGATGTGCAGCAGTTGTCGGTGTGCGCCAGGCCCTACCTTATCCCGGCGGACCATTGGGGCAACCAGGTGGCGGGCGCTGTGTTGGAGGAGCTGTACGGAGTGCGGCCCCTGCAAATCCGCATGGGGGGGAGTGTGCCCATTTGCGGCTTGTTCCAGGACGTGCTGGGAGTCTATACGATTGGTTTTGGGTTTGCGCTTGAGGATGAGCGGATTCACGCGCCCAACGAGTTTTATCGGGTGAGCAGTTTTCGGCGGGGGCAACTCGCCTATGGGATGATGCTGAAAAGGCTGGCAGAAGCCAGGTAACGTTTCATTCACATATGGGGGGAATCATCATGCGCATTGCTGTGGGTAAAATGAGCCACGAAGCAAACACGTTCTCGTCGCAGGCGACCGACCGCTCGCGTTTTGCGGTGCAGGTGGGGCCAGAGTTGCTGGAAGGACTCGCAGGAACCAACACAGAGCTGGCCGGAGCGATGTCCGTGCTGGCAGCAGCGCCCGACATCGAGGTGATCCCGTTGATGGGAGCCAAAGCGGGATCGGGCGGCCCGCTGCCCGCCGACACCTTTCGGGAGTTGCTGGACGACCTGCTCGCCCGGTTGCGGGCGGTTCTGCCGGTGGATGGTGTGCTGCTGGGGTTGCATGGCGCTATGATGGCCGACGGGGAGCCGGACGCTACCGGCGCCGTATTGCAGGCGGTGCGCCAACTGGTGGGGCCGGACGTGCCGGTGGTGGGGACGCTGGACCTGCACGCTAACGTGACCAGGCGAATGGTCGCGGAGGCGACGGCGCTGGTGGGGTATCACACCGCCCCGCATATTGACATGTTTGACACGGGCAAGAGCGCCGCCGAGATTCTGGTGGGGACGCTGGCGGATAAGCTGACGCCGACGATGGCGCTGGCCCGGCTGCCGATGATTATCCCGCCGGAAACGTCGCGGCACACCGATGGGCCACTGTCAGAGGTGATCAACCAGGCCTTGGCGTTGGAGCAAGAGGGCACCATTCTGCACGGCTCTATTTATCCTGTACAGCCGTGGATGGATACGGAGGACGTCGCGTCGTCGGTGTTGATTGTTACCAACAACGACCAGGAATTGGCCCGCTCGATCTGCGACCGACTGGCGCACGATTTCTGGGATCGGCGGGCGCAGTTTGTGCCCGAGATGGTCTCCCCCGACGAGGCATTTCGTCAGGCCCTTGCGCGGGAGAGCGGGACGGTGATCTTTTGCGATTCGGCGGACGCGCCCAGCTCTGGCGGCACAGGTGACAGCGCGGTAGTCTTGCAGGCTGCGTTGAAGGCAGCGCCTTTTTCCGTGACCGCGCTGTTGAACGTGGTGGATCCGGCGGCGGTGGCGCAGGCCATCGAAGCGGGGGTAGGGGCCACCGTCACCGTGGAGGTGGGGGGCAAGCTGGCTCCCGAATTCTTCCAGCCCGTATCGTTCACGGGGCGTGTGCGGCTGATCTCGGACGGCGCGTTCCGCTTCAAGGGGCCGGGGATGCGCGGGGTCGAGCATCATATGGGCCGGGCGGTGGTCTTGGTGCAGGGGGGCATCCATCTGGTGGTAATGGAGCGGGGTGTTACCCAATGGGACCCGCAACTGTACCGTAGCCTGGGCGAGGAGCCGGCGGATGCACGCGTTGTGCAGGTGCGGTCTCCAGCAGCTTTTCGGGCGGCGTATGCCGGGATTGCCGACGAGATTCTGATCATTGCGTCGCCCGGAGCGTCGAGTTCGCGCTTTGAGGATTTGCCCTGGTATCATCTGCCGAGGCCAATCTACCCGCTCGACCCGGATACCACGTGGCCGTAGACAGCGTAATCGACATAATAACAGTGACCCTTCACCGGAAGGAGAATGAACGATGTCCACCCAAGACAAGTTCTCTTTGGCGCAGAGCCGCGCTTTGTACGAACGTGCCCGGCTGGTGATGCCAGGAGGCGTGAACGCGTCCGCTCGCTTTGACCCGGCGCTGAAGCATCCCCTGTTCATGGACCACGGGGAGGGCGCTTATGTGTATGACGCGGATGGCAACCGATATATTGACTATAACCTGTCGCATGGGGCGAGCCTGCTGGGGCACGGCCATCCGGCGGTAGTGGCGGCTGTGCAAGAGGCGTTGCAGCGAGGCGTGTTGGCGGCCTATGAGACGGAGGTGCAGGTGGAGGTGGCCGAGCGGCTGCTGCGGCTGTTCCCCGGCGCGGAGATGGTGCGCTATGCGGGAACCGGCACCGAAGCCACCTGGCACGCGCTACGCATTGCGCGGGCGTACACCGGCAAGTGGGGCGTCGCCAAGTTCGAGGGGCATTATCACGGGGTGAACGATACCGTCGGCTTTAGCTGTCGGCCACCGATGGCGGTTGCTGGGCCAGCGGATAGCCCGACGCCTGTGCCCGAATCGGCAGGCATTCCGCCGTACAGTGCAGACCTGGTGACCGTGTTGCCGTTCAACGATATAGAGGCGTTGGAGCGAGGCTTGCGGGCGAATGCAGAGAACATGGCGGCGCTGATCATGGAGCCGATCAACTATGACGCGCAGGGCATCCGCCCCACGCCCGAGTTCCTGCACGCGGTACGTGAGCTAACCCGTGAACTGGGGATTGTGTTGATTTTTGACGAGGTGCTGTCTTGCTTCCGGGTGGGGCCGGGGGCGGCGCTGGCGGATAGCGGAGTGACGCCGGACATGACCGTGCTGGGCAAGGCGGTAGGCGGCGGGATACCGATTTCGGTGCTGTTGGGCACGCGGGCGATCATGGAGACCTGCACGCCTACGGGACCGGCGCTGCATAGCGGGACCTATAACGCGCCACTGATGCATGTGGTGGCGATAGGGGCGTTCCTGGATCAGGTCACCAGTCCGGGGTTCTATGAGCATTTGTACGCGCTGGGGGATCGGCTGTACGCGGGAATGCGGGATATCTTTCAGCGGCACGGTCTGACGGCATGGGTGCAGGGGATTGGGGCGCGGTTTGGGCTGCTGTTCGGGCTGGACAGCGAGCCGCGCAATTATCGAGATACGACCCGCCAGAATATGGCGCAGATGGCTGCGTTCCATCTGGGCTGCCTGAAGCGGGGGGTATACCTGCATCACTTCTCGCCGCATCACGGCTTTTCCAGCGCGCACACGATGGCGGACATTGAGGAGACGCTGGATGTGATGGACCAGGTGGCGGGGGAGATGGCGCGGGGCGGCGAGTAGGACCAAGGCATACGCAAGAGCTGGCGGGCGTGAAAGGTATTGCGTCTACGGCTGGCGCCATGTAGGATGTGGATAGCGCGAAAGCCGGAATTGATGTATAATGCGCCGACTCTACTGGGGGCGCATACACATCATGGAAGATACTTCGTTGCTGCAGATCGTCATCATCGTTGTCAGTGGCATGATCGCCGGCTTTGTGAACACCATGGCGGGGGGAGGGTCTTTTCTCACGCTGGCGGCGCTGGACTTTGCCGGGCTGCCTCTGGCGCTGGCGAACGGAACCAATCGCGTGGCCGTGTTGATTCAGAACGTGGCGGCGGTGCTGGGTTTTCGGAGCAAGGGGGTCTCGGATTTCAAGCTGAGCCTGCAATTTGCCATCCCGGCGACCCTGGGCAGTCTGGTAGGGGCGTATGTGGTGGTGGATTGGCCGGAAGCGTTGTTCAAGCGGGTGCTGGCCGGGGCCATGCTGTTGATGCTGTTTACGCTGCTGTTCGACAGCAAACGCTGGATCAAGGAACACCAGGTAGAGATGACCCGCACGAGGCAGTTGATCGCGTATCCGCTGTTCTTTGTGATTGGCTTTTACGGCGGGGCGATCCAGGCGGGGGTAGGATTCTTGCTGATTGCCTCGCTGGTGATGGTGGCCGGGGTGGACCTGGTGAAGGCCAACAGCCACAAAGTGTTCATCATTGCCGCGTTCACGCTGGTGGCGGTGATCATCTTTGTTCTGCGCGACCAGATCAACTGGCTGCTGGGGCTGGTACTTTGCGCTGGCAATGCGACGGGCGCTTGGATTGCCAGCCGGTTGGCGGTGGAGAAGGGTGCCAAGCTGGTGCGCATCGTCCTGGCGGTCATGCTGGTATTTCTGATCGTGCGCTATCTGGGGCTGATTCCGGGGCTGTGAGCATAAGTTGAATTACCAAGGGGACTGGTTGAGCCAGTCCCCTTTTTTTCTGGTTAATGCATAAGGCTTTGCCGTCTGGAAGCCGGCAGTCCGAGTGTGGCTATTTCTCGCAAGCCCGCAAAAACTCGTCCGCCGGGAAGACTGGCCCGTCGGCGCAAACGAGGCAGTCGCCGCAATGGCAGGCCCCACAGATGCCCAGGCCGCATTTCATCACGCGCTCCATGCTCACCCACGCGGGGATATGCAACGTGGCGGCGCGATGGGCCAGCGCGCGCAGCATCGGCTCGGGGCCGCAGCCATAGATGGCGTCCGGCCAGCGCGAGTCGAGCAAGGGGGCGATGGCATCCAGCACTGTGCCGTGATGGCCCGCAGAGCCGTCGTCGGTAGCCAGGATCACGCGGCAACCCAGTTCTTCCAGACGCCAGACGAGCATCAACGCGTCGGCAGTGCGCGCGCCGATGGCAGCGACGACTTCCTCCCCTCGATCCCGTAGGCGTTTCGCCAGCAAGGTCAACGACGCGGTGCCACTGCCACCGCCCACCAGCAGGTGTCTACGCCCGATGGGGTCAAAGCCGTGCCCCATTGGGCCGCGCACCCAGACCCGGTCACCTGGTTGCAAGGCGGCCAGCGCCCTGGTAAAGGGGCCGATGCGCGCCACGGTCAGACTGAACGGGTCGTCATCCATGATGGTAAAGGGCCGCTCTTCGATGCCGGGGAGCCAGACCATGACGAACTGGCCGGGCTGGGCGGGAAGGGCGGCATCCAGGATGAGCGTGACGCCGATGGAACCTTCGGGGATGGCGCGCATCACGCGAAACACTCGATGAGTGGACTCAGACATGGGCGCACCCCCTGAACTCGTCCAATCGGCTGTAGCCCTCTTCGCGCATAAGCTGCTCCAATTCGCCCAGAATCAGGCGGAAGGCGTTGGGGCCTCGGCTGTGCAGAGCAGAGCCTACGCCCACGGCGGTGGCCCCTGCCATGAGCATACGCATGGCGTCCTCGCCGGAGGAAACGCCCCCCGTGCCGATGATGGGAAGGTCTATCGCGGCGGCCAGCTCGTACACGCAGCGCACGGCGATGGGGTGCAGTGCCGCGCCGGAAATGCCGCCCACGAGATTGGAGAGGACGGGCCACCGGGCGCGCACGTCGATGAGCATGCCCGGTCCCAGGGTATTCACGGCGGTCAGGCCGTCGGCGCCCGCGTCGGCGACAGCGCGGGCCACCTGCACGATGTTGGGTGCGTTGGGCGAGAGCTTGACCAGGACGCGCCCGCTGTAGGCGTGGCGCACGGTGTCCATGACCCCTGCGGCGGCGGCGGGGTCCAGGGCGAAGGGCTGGCCGAACTCGCTTTCCACGTTGGGGCAAGAGATATTCAGTTCGATGAAATCAGGCTCTGCTTCGGCCACGATTTCCACGACGCGGCGAAAGCCCTCGCGTGTGTTGGCAAAGACGCTGGCGATCAACGGCACGCCCAAAGGGATAAGCCCGGCTTTGGTCTCGCGCAGAACGTCACGCTCGGCGGGAGCGCCGGGATTGGACAGGCCCACCGCGTTGATCAGGCCGCAGCCCCAGTCCAGGACGGTGGGGTTGGGATGGCCCGCACGCGGCTCCAGACTGCACGACTTGGAGGTGACTGCACCCGCGCCGTTGCGGGCGAGCCGGATCATTGTTCCGGCGGCGGAACCCCAGATACCCGAGGCCAGTACCAACGGGGTAGGGAGAGTCACGCCGCACAGGTTCACAGAAAGGTCAATCACCGGGCGGCTCCCTGTTCATCGAGATACGTATGGACGCGCTGCGCCTCCTCGCCGGACAACAAGCCCGACTGACGGAGGTTGTCCACCAGCTCGCGCAGAGTGACCACCGCATGGAGGCGATAGCCGTGTTCGGCCAGATCGCGCGCGCCCCCCTGTTGCCGGTCAATGAGCACGACGATATCTTGCACCTGCAGCCCCTCGGCCAGAAGCGGCTCCAGCGCCTCTAGCTTGCTTTTGCCGCTGGTGATCAGGTCATCTAGCAAGACGACCCGCTCCCCGGCGTTGTACTCCCCCTCGATCTGGCGCTTGGTGCCGTAGGTCTTGACCTCGCGGCGCGGGTAGATCATCGGGCGATTGGTCTGCAAAGCTACCGCCGTGCCGATGGGCAGGGCGGCGTAGGGGATAGCGGCGATGCGGTCGTAGGACAAGGGTTGTAGCAGTCGGGCATAGCTGCGGGCCACCAGCGCCAACGTTTGCGGGTAGGTGACCAGGCGGCGAAGGTCGACATAAACCGGCGAATGCTGCCCGGAGTGCAGGACAAAGTCGCCAAAGCGAACGCAACCCGCGTCGAACAGGGCACGGGCCAGGGTTGCGACCTCTTGCGCGCGCGCGTTGCGCGTGGCTGCGCGTGGCGCGTATTGCGCGCGCGCGTCCCTGATCTGCGCGTGCAGCGCGCGCGCGGCTGCGCGGGGATCATCGGCGTAAAGGATGCTGCGCGAGGCATTGATGAGCAGGCCCATGCCGTCGGCGCGCAAACCGGCCTGCAAGACGGCATCCAGTTCTCCGCCCTGCGCGCCAATGCCAGGGATCAGGAACCAGGTTTTGGGCGAGGCCGCCCGAATCTCGGCGATGGCCTGGGGATAGGTTGCGCCGATTACCAGGCCAATCTCGCGGCCATCGGCCCAATCTCCGGCGAGTTCGGCGATATGGCGGTAGAGCGGCACGCCGCCCTGCTCCCAATCCTGGATTTCCCCGGCGCTGGGGTTGGACGTTTTGCAGAGCAGGAACACGCCCCGGTCGCTATAAGCCGTGAAGGGGGCGACCCCGTCGCGGCCCAGGTATGGGTTGACGGTGACGGCGTCGGCGCCCCACGTCTCGAACACGGCGCGGGCATAGGCGCCTGCTGTAGATGAAATGTCGTTGCGTTTGGCGTCCAACAACACCGGGATATCGGCGGGGACATGGTTCAGGGTGTCGCGCAGGGCGCGCAGCCCGTCCAGGCCGAGCGCCTCATAGAAGGCGATGTTGGGCTTGTAAACGCAAGCCAGGTCTGCTGTGGCGTCGATAATCGCCCGGCCAAAGTCGGCCACGGAGCCATATTTGGCGGGGATTCGGGCCGGATCGGGGTCCAGTCCCACACAGAGCAAGCTGTCGCGCTGTTGGATGCTCGCTTCCAGTTTTTCCCAAAAGCCCATCTTTATGCCTTTCCGAGAACTGCGGCCAGCAAGGCCATGCGGATATACATGCCGTTCTCCATCTGGCGGAAGTAGGCGGCACGTGGGTCGTCGTCCACGTCGTAACGGATTTCGCCGACGCGGGGCAGGGGGTGCATCAGGGCCATGCGCTGCTTGGCGCGGCTCATGAGTTCGGGTGTGATCTCGTAGCAGCCCTTGACCGCCTCATAGTCGCGCAGGTCGGCGAAACGCTCCTTCTGCACGCGGGTGACGTATAGCACGTCTGCTTCCTCTATTGCGTCCTCCACGCGGCCCATCTCGCGCACAGGGCGTCCTGCTTCAGTCAGTTCCCCCTTGACGTCATCGGGCAGGCGCAGAATCTCGGGGGCCACAAAGGTCAGGCTCACGTCGTACATACGCAACAGGCGAGCCAATGAGTGGACGGTACGGCCATTCCTCAAGTCGCCGACCATCGCCACGTGCAGCCCGTCGATGGTGCCCAGTTCTGAGTAGATTGTGTACAGGTCCAAAAGCCCTTGGGTAGGGTGCTCGCCGATGCCATCCCCGGCGCTGATGATGGGTTTGGTGGCGTAGCGGGCGGCTATTTCAGAGGCGCCCATTTCCGGGTGACGCAAGACGATGACATCCGCGTAGCATTCCAGCGTGCGGATGGTATCGGGGAGCGATTCGCCCTTGCTGACGGAGGAGTATTGCACTCCGTGGATAGGGATCACCGAGCCGCCCAGCCGTTGCATGGCTGCGATGAAGGAAGAGGAGGTGCGGGTGCTGGGTTCGTAGAACAGGTTTGCCAGCACATAGCCTTTGAGCAGGTCCGTAGCGCCGACCCGCTTGACGATGCCGCGCATCTCATCGGCGACGGTAAAGATATAGCCGAGGTCTTGTTTGGAGAACTGTTTGACAGAGACAATGTCACGCCCATAAAAGCTGTGCTCCCGGTTGGGAGCCAGGCCAACGATCTTTTGCCCGTTCTTTGGGGATGTCATTTTGCTACCTCCAAGATTGCTAATATCAACAGGGAAACGGTAACGCTAACGCTCGCGGTCAACATCCAGCACACGTTGCAGGGGCTGTCCATAGCCCGGCTCGACGAGCAAACGCCCTTGTTGCCACACTGTCTGGCCGCGCAATCGCACTTGGGCGACACGCCCCAACGCCCAATGGCCGACGAATGGCGACCACCCGCAGCGGGTGTGGTAGCCGGTGGCTGGCAGACGATAGGGGCCGTCCAGCTCGACGAGAATTCGCGTGTCTTCAGGTGGGCGCAGGCGATAGATGCGCAAAGGATTGACGCAGAGCAATTCCAACACGCGCTCCAGGGTCAGGCGGCCTTGATCGACGGCGTACAGGAGCAGGGGCAGCGTGGTCTCCAGGCCAGGCACGCCCGGCGGCGGAGTGGCCGAGTCTTTTTCGGCGCGGGTGTGCGGGGCGTGGTCGGTGGCGATCACGTCGACCTTGTCGAGATACTGCCAGAATCGCTGTCGCTGCTGCTCGGATACCAGCGGGGGCTTCATGCGGGCATAAGCGCCCAGTCGCGTTTCGGCCTCGTCGGAAAGGAACAGGTGGTGAGGTGTGACCTCACAAGTGACCTGCACGCCGCGTTGTCGGGCGGCGTCGATGCGCAGAATATCCTCCGGGTCGGGCACATGGCAGACGTGTAGCCGTTGACCATAGCGCGCGGCCAGGTTCAGCGCCCGGTCGATGGAGCGGCTTTCGGCGTGAACGGCGATAGGGCCGGGGCCGGGCCATGCCTCAAAGACCTCGGCCAGCATACGTGGCTCGCTGGTCGTGAGGTCGCCAAAAGTCTCGTCCAGGTACAGCTTTAGTCCTACGGCCTCGCTGCCCACGTCGAGGAGGGGGGCAAGGTCAACTCCGTCAAAGCCAAGAAAAAGGCCGTAATCACTTACGGCCTTGGAGGCGAAAATCCGTCGCTTTTGGGACAGCGTATGCCTGTTCACGGTGGGAGGGGTATTGTTCGGCATGTCCAGAATGCCTACAACACCTCCTGCCAATGCCGCCGCGGTCCCAGAATACGCATCCTCCTTGGAG
>JAAYXX010000017.1 GCA_012515695.1 Chloroflexota bacterium | reverse complement strand
GTGAGTGGTGCCTGTCCAACCGGGCTGGAGCCGATAGTGTATTTGCGTCGCTGCGGGCGCTCTACCGCTGGGGTGTTGGGCGTAGCCTGCCCGATTTCAGCCTGCAGACGCTCAAGGCCATCAAAGCGATCGTCATTCCCAATGCGGCAAAGGGGCATCACGTTCGTTTCCGACACGTAATCCATGGGCCGTTTTCTCCTGAAGAACTGACGCTCATTCGCCGCGAACTGGATTGGGAACGGGGTGGGGCTGAGGACAGAGCGATCATAATGCTCCACCTGGAGCTCGGCGCTAATCCCAGCGCCTTCTGCCGGCTGGTGAACGGAGATCTGAAACGAATCGAGGCTGACGGTCGGAGATGGTATCAGCTGGCAGTGCCGCGCCTGAAAAAGCGGCGGGGCGAGCGGGAAACGAAACGGCGACCGATCAGCCAGCGCCTGGGCAAGCTACTGACCAGCCTCCAGCGGGGAGGTCCAGAATCTCGAATGCTCCACTGGTTGAGCCCCGACCACCCTACCGATGGCGTGCGCTGGGCCATGCATCGCTGGGTGAAAGTCGTCAACCTTATCTCGCCGCGTACCGGGGAACTCCTGCACATGCGGCCGCGCCGCTTTCGCTACAGCTATGCCACACATATTGCCGAGGCAGGCGCGTCCAAATATCACCTTGCCGAGCTGCTGGATCACACGGATCTGCAGAGTGTAGACGTTTACGTGGAAACATCGCCGGCGATCGCCGAACAGGTGGCCCGGGCTACGGATGACGCGATGCGCCCGCTGATCCGGCGGTTTTTGGGGAAGATCATTTGCGGTCGCGAGACGGATGAGGTTGCCACACAACCGACAATTCCGGCGTCAGTACCTCACCTGGGTTTACGAGAATCCCGGCGAGAAAGCCCATCCTCTTTAGGGGTGGGATGAATGGCCTCAATCTGATATATTCAGAACACCTGTTCGAAAGAGAACACTCATGATCCAGGTCAGACGGACGTTTAAGTATCGACTCTACCACAACCGGCGCAACAAGCGGCTGCAGCGGTGCCTCGACGTGGCCGGCCTTATCTGGAACCACATGGTCGCGCTGCAGCGGCGCACCTATCGACTGTCCGGCTGCTACATCAAGCGCTATGAGATGCAGAAGCACCTGGCGAAACTGCGACGAGGGTCGCCGCGTTTTGCCCATTGGCGGCTCCTGGGAAGCCAGGCCGTACAGGAATTGGCGGAACGCCACGATAGGGGGTACCAGCAGTTCTTTGCCTACAAGCGCGGTGCGGGGCGGCGGCATGGCCGGCCGGGATATAAGAAGGTCAAGCAGTACAGCAGCTTCACGCTGAAGCAGGCGGGCTGGAAATACGAGGGCGGGAACCGGATCGCCATCCAGGGCACGACCTACAAGTTCAGCCTCTCCCGGCCAGTTGAGGGCGAGATAAAGACAGTGACAATAAAGAGAGATAGCCTGGGGCAGTTGTGGATTTGTTTCTCGACTGTGATGGATGCGCCCAACGTCAGGGTCAGCACGGGTAACAGCGGCGGCTTTGACTTGGGCCTGAGAGCATTCCTGACCGACCACGAAGGTAAGGAATACCACAGCCCGCAGTTTCTCAGAGCGGAGCTGAATACGATCGCTCGACGCAACCGGGAGCTTGCCCGTAAGCAGAGGGGGTCGAACAATCGCAGGAAAGCGAGGTGGCGGTTGGCAAAGGCCCATGCGCGGATTGCCAACAAGCGGCGAGACGCGCACTGGAAACTGGCCCATGAGCTATGTGGCCGATTCGATACGATCTGCCTGGAAACGTTGTCTATCGACGGTATGAAGCGCATGTGGGGGCGGAAGGTCAGCGACCTGGGGATGGCCGAGTTTGTCGAGATTGTGCAGCAAGTGGCCGAGAAGACAGGCACGCAGATTGTACGAGTCGACCGGTGGCTGCCGACGAGCAAAGAGTGTGCCCGTTGCGGGGCCGTGCAGGAGATGCCGCTTTCGGAACGGCACTATGATTGTCCTGCGTGTGGCTGGTCTTGCAGCAGAGACCAGAACGCCGCGCTGAATGTATTAGCAGCCGGGGCGTCGGCTGCCGGGTTAGGAGATGTAAGACGGCCGCTCTTGGCCGCTGTCTCTGCTTGACCCCAGGAATCCCACGTCTTCAGGCGTGGGAGTACGTCAATTCCCATCAGTTTCGCCACTGGTTAAATGACCTGGCCGACAAAGGAGGAATGCCTGTGGATAGCATTTCTCGCTGGCTCGGTCGCGAGAGCCGCCGCCAGACAGACACGTACCGGCACGCTACCCCAGATGAACGTCTGCAGTGGGTCAAGCAGGGGATACGGGACGGGCAGATTAGGGGAGCGGTGGCGGATGCTTACTTTACGCTCCCCCTCGCCGAACGCGATTCCTTTCTGGAAGGACAGGTCCAGGCGGTGCATGTGACGCCCATGGGCATCTGCGTGCATGACTTTGCTGTGGAACCATGCCCTTATCATCTGAACTGCCTGC
>JAAYXX010000139.1 GCA_012515695.1 Chloroflexota bacterium | reverse complement strand
TGAGGGCCAGTCGGCGCGCCATCCTGGCACGGGTTTGCGCACCTGCAAGGCGCGGCTATCCGCCTCCTCTCCCGTTCCCCGGGGTGACGGCCATTCGACGCGCCATCCTGGCACGGGTTTGCGCGCCTGCAAGGCGCGGCTATCCGCCTCCTCTCCCGTTCCCCCTCTCCCTCTGGGAGAGGGCCGGGGTGAGGGCCGGGGTGAGGGCCAGTCGGCGCGCCATCCTGGCACGGGTTTGCGCGCCTGCAAGGCGCGGCTACCTATCCGCCCCTGAACCATCGGCGAGCGCGGTTCACACAAAAATTCGCTTCCCGGCAATCCTGCCGCGGCCAACGTCCCCCCCAGTTCGCTGTTGACCAATTGTCTGCCCCCTTGTACGATGTTGTGTGCTATTTACGGGCATAAACGATCATGCGGTAGGCCCCGCCGAATCGCTCAGTAACCAGATCCAGCGCATCCGCGCCCCATTCCAGCACGCGAGGGTAGCGCACCACATCCTGCCATCGGCTGACGTGCGCGCCCATCCCATCCACCCGCAGCACGTCGCCGAAACCCGCCTGCTGCAACGCCCGCGTAATGGTCTGCCGACTGAAATACCAGTTGTGATGATAGTCGTAAATCAAATCCAGCGGCTTGTGGAAATGTCGGGCGCTGGCGTGATACAGCAAATAAGCCATCCGCGTAATCAGGCTGTCGTGGTTCGGCGTCAGGATCACGATGATCCCACCCGGTTTTAGGACGCGGGCCGCCTCTCGCAAAAAGCCAAAGGGGTCGTCCAAATGCTCAATCAAATCCCACAGGCTCACCACGTCAAACGACTCTGGCGGGAACTGGGCCTGCTCCAACGTGCCATTGAACACTTCCAGGCCAAACTCCTGCCGCGCAAACGCCGCCGCTGGGCGGGAAATCTCGACCCCGTAGGGCTGCCAGCCCCGCTTTTGCGCCAGGTGCAGGAATAGCCCCTTGGCGCAGCCCACGTCGAGCAGCTTCCCCGGCGTGGTCGCTTGCCCCAGGCGATCCAGGGCCGCCTCGAACATCCGCACTTCGGCGCTCTGCTCGTCGTAATCGGCGTGCCAGTTGGCGAACAGGTCGCTCTCTACATAGCGCGGATCGTCGTACATGGCCGCCGCCTCGTCCGCATTCGGGCGCGCATCGCGCAGAACCAGCGCGCAACGCGGGCAGCGAAACACGCGAAAATCGGGCAGCGTGTACAGCAGCCGCGTGGCAGGCTCCCCGCACAGCGGGCACGCCTCGCCCGCCACCGATACGCGGCCAGCAACCGACTCGCCCCGCGCGCGCCCCAGCGCATACCGCCCCCTGGCCACAAGTCGCGCCAGCGCCCGCCGCCAGCGCGGGGTGCGCTGGTTGTTGCCAGCGATGGACGGCCAGGCCGCTTCCAGCGCGCGCGCCTGCTCCGCGACAGCCTCCGGCGCGGGCATTGGCGCACCCGATGACCGCAGGCCGGGGTAGTCGCGCAGGGGTTTGACGGTCAGCGTATCGGGTTGCAAATCGGCCACAAAGGCCGCCGTCTGTTGGGCCGCCGCGACGCTCTGGCCGGGCAGCCCTGCCAGCACGAACAGCCGCGCCGCAATCCCCAGCCGGGCGCAATCCGCCACCAGCGCCCGCACGCGCTGTAGATATGCTGGCACGTCCTCGCGAGCCACGCAACGCCCCTCCTGCACAAGCACATCGGCGTCGGTGGTTTCCAGCCCCACCTTGACCCCCACGCAGCCCGCCAGACTCATCAATTGCAGTAGTTCCGAGTCGAAATGGTCGGGCCGCGACTCGCACTCCCACGTCAGGTTCTTTCCCGGCTGCAAGGCGTTCTCCGCCAGAATCAACCGACAGATGGCCGCCACCCGCTCCCGATCATGGGCGAACACGGGGTCACGAAAGACGATTTTGCGCGGTTGATAGCTCCCCACTATCTCGACCAGTTCGGCCACGACCCGCTCCGGCGAGCAGGCCCGGTAGCGCCTCCCCTGGGCGACAACGTAGGGACACCAGGTACAGCCCGCCTCGCAGCCCCGGCTGCTCAACACGCTCAACGCGGCATATCGCTCCACCGGCAACACATCCCAGGCCGGTATCGGCAGCGCATCCAGGTCAGTCAGCAGTCCATCCGCGTCATACCCCGCCACGCCCAGCATCGCCGGGTCTACCACGCGCGGCAGAGCCACGTCGCTCGACAGCAGCCGGTCACACAGGGCGGGAAAACTGCCCTCCGGCTCGCCCACCAGCAGGTAATCTGCCTCCTGCAGCCATTCCTGCATATAGCGGGTGCTCACCCCCAGGGCCACCACCGGCACGATCAGGCGACTCTCTCCCCGCAAGGTACGCAGCAGCAGCGCGTCGCCTTCCCGCGTGGCCCACGAGACAAACACCCCCACCAGCGAGGGCGTCGCGCTCAGGGTAGCGGCCACGCAGGTCGCCGCATCCATCTCGGCGGCGTCTATGACCACCACGTCATACCCCGCCGCTCGCGGCGTCGCGGCCCGCAGCGCTGCGGCAGTCGCGGCTACAGTGTGCGGGGGATAGCGAAAGGCCCCCGCCGTTGGCTCCACCGCGCCCAGCGTAGCCGATCCCTCATGGTTGGCCGTGGTGCCAGGCAGACCCGGCGGAACAATCAAGACAATCAGGCGCTCGCGCATGTTAACCCTGGGCCTCCCGCAAGCGGTAAACCAACATGCGCGCCCCCCCAGAGTCGATCTGGTAGAACAACTCTAGCTCCGGCGGCACATTTTGGCCGGAAACCATATCGAGGAACTGCGGGCGAATGTCCACCTCGCGCTCGTCCAGCACGAAATAGTCTACGCCCTTGTGCCGGGCATAGCGCAACGTCTCCGCCCAGGAGGCACTGGGAGTGGGAACCCATTGCGTGTCGGCGTGAAACGCAATCGCCGGGTAGCGCGCCATAATGACCGTGTCGCGGGACACAGTGGGCTGTAGATATTCCCCCACCAGGCGGTGCTCGATACGCATCCAGCCCACGTTAGTCATTTGGTGGACGACGACGGGCTGCATAGCCGCCAGCCCCAACATCACCAGCAGCGCAGGCAGCACGTTCAACACCGTGCGCCAGTGGGCCGCCAACTGACGCGGAGGCTGGGATGCCCCTTCTCCCTCCGCCCCGTCGCTCTCGCGCAGCCGCTCCACCGTGTCAATCAGCCAATCGCTGAACGTCACCAGCCCGCAGGCCAGCCAGAGAATCATCACCGGGATCATTGCCACCAGATAGCGGGCCTGCACAAAGATCAGAATAAAGGCCGCCACCGGCGCGAACGAGCTAACCAGGTATAGCTCCTTGAACGTGCGGCTGCGCGTCCAGGCCTGGCGAAACAGCCCCAGGAACACGATAACCAGCAGGGCATAGGGGAACAGCGTCGGGTCAATCAGCAGTTGCACGAAATTGCGAGCGTTCATGTATAGCACGTTGAGAAAAGTCTGCGGGTCGTCCAGCACGAGCTGCAACATGCTGATGTTATAGCTCTCCGGGGAGAAAAAGAACGTCTCCAGCCCCGTCGAGTCCAGCCCCCAGGTGGCCTTGTCAAAGGCAGTCACGTCGCCGGACACCATGCCGATGCAGGTGAGATAGGTCACGCCGACCTTCTCGCTAACCATCCACGAGCCGGTGTTCAGATACACATAGTAGGCATAGGGGACAAACGCCAATGCAAACGCCAGCACGAACAGCAGCAGCTTGGCGAAAAAGGACACCCGCCAGCGATGGGGCAGCGTGCGCCGCAACAGTCGAAACAGCACAAACACCACGCCCGCCACAGCAAAGTAACCAATCGCTTCGGGGCGGGTCAGGTAGGCCAGCCCAAAGGCCAGCCCGGCCAGCAGGTACGCCCACCACGGCCCGGCGCTCCATCCCTTGGCCGCCTCGCCCGCCTTGGTCCGCCAGATAGGCCGCAGCGCCACCGCCCCGGCCCACAGCCCGCTATAGACAAAGAACATATACAACGGCTCGGTCAGCGTGCCCCAATACAGGATCGCCGCGCCCAGCGCAGGGAATACCGCCGTCAGCCCGGCAGCAGCCAACGCGACCCGCCGCTCGTATAGCTCGCAGCCCAGCCCATACACCGGCAGCACCAGCAACGAGCCAAACACGATATACAGGATGTCGCTGGACAGGATCATGTCGCCGGTCAACAGGTAGAGCAACCCGGCAGCCATCGGGAACAACGGTCCATGATGCACGTCCGCGTGGCCGGTAAAGGTAAAGCCCTGGCCGGTGATCCAGTTACGCCCCAGCCACAGGTAGAATGGTTCATCGCCCCACACCACCCGCTGCCCCTGGGTCAGCATCAGGCGCACCACCAGCCCGATCAGCCAGATGCCCAGCAACGGTACCCACGCCCCCCAGGCGGAACGCGTTTTCTGCTCCCGCACAGCTACCGATTTGACCTCTAGCGATGTATCCATTGGCGACCTCAATTTTTGATCTGGTAAACAATGGTGCGCCCGCGCCCATCCACGGCAGCAAATAGCGGCAAGAGTTCGGGCGGCGGGTTGGTATCATTCAGTAAAAAGGCCAGATGGGGCCGCAACACCCGCAGCTCGTGCTCGTCTACCACCAGGTAGGCTGCGCCCTTGCGCCGGGCGTAATCCAGATAGGCGTCATACTCGGCACGAGGCGACGGCACAAAGCCCCGCTCGGCGTACAGCGCAACGGCCAGGTCGCGGGTCATGATTCTGGCGTCTGCCGGGGCGTTCTCCCGCAGCCAGCGGCCCGCCGCCTCGTGCGCGAAAGCCATGTCCGCCACGCCTTGCTGCACGGTGCGCACATGTATGACCCCCCAATACCCGGCCAGCCCCACCACCAACACGGTCAGCGCAAGCGTGTGCCAGCGAGCCAACGGCCAGCGTTTTTCATCCGGGTCGGGTGCTGCATCCAGCCGCCAGTGCCCCAATGTCTCCGCCAGCCACGAGGCCGCCCCCCACAGGCCCGCCGCCGCCCAAATCACCAGCACCGGGAAGACGGGCGAGAAAAAGCGCACCTCCACATGGAACGGCAGGAAAGACAGCACCGGCAGCGCGCTGAACCACAACAACGCCTCGCGCTCCAGGCGACGGCGGTTCCACGGCTCGCGGAACCACCCCAAAACGACAGGGGCCAGCAGGAACATGGGGAATATGCGCGAGGAGAAAATCACCGCCTTCATCCACTTTAAATTGCGCCACATACGCACCAGAAAACCCCGTGGATCTTCCAGCAGCACGTCCAGTATGCTGCGCTCAAAGCGGTTGCTCGACCACCACAACACCTCGCCGGTTTCGCTGTCCAGACTGGCCGTCACCTTGTCATATAACACCGGGTCGTCTTCCAACACCGCCTCGCCGATGTCATAGGTAATGCTCAACTTGCCCGTCGCCATCCATTTGCCCGTCTCGCTATGGACAAACAGCACATAAGGCGCAGCCACCAGCGCAAACGCAACCAGATAAGCCACCAACGACGCCAGCGTCCGCCACCGCCAGAGCTGCCGCCGCCCAATCCAGACCAGCAGGAACAGCACCAGGAACGACCCCAGCCATACCAGCCCTTCGGGCCGCGAGAGATAAGCCAGCCCTATGCAGATGCCGCCCAGGGCATAGGCCCACACCTTGCCATCATCCAGCGCCACCGAGAGCGCCCACAGGCCGCAGAACAGCCAAAAGATGAACACCGGCTCGGTCATCGTGCCCCAATACAACACCGCCGAACTCAGCCCAGGGAAAATGGCCAGCAGCACGATGGCCAGCAGGGCGATGCGGCTGCCGTACAGCCGCCGCACCGTAAAATAGATCGGCACGAGCACCAGCGCGCCCAACAGCACATACCAAAAGGCGCTCCCCAGTTCGGGGTCGCCTGTCAGCACGTAAATGGACCCGACCAGGATGGGAACCAGCGGGGTATAATGCAATTCGGATACTCCGCTCACCGTGTAGCCCTTGCCCGTCAACAGATTGCGGCCCAGGGAGAGATAGTCCGGCTCGTCCCAGCGGACCACCCGGTCCATGCTGGCGAGGCCGGTCCGCAAGATCAACGCTCCCACAACGACCAGCAGCAACCAGAGGTATTCGCGGCGCAACGACGTTTCAGCCTTCATTCTGTCTACCCCTATCCATCATGCACGCTTCTCACGCTTTATCCCGGCTATCGCTCGACGGCCCACCGCTCGCCCGCTCTTCCAATTCCTGCACGCGCTTGCGAGTCAGCGCCAGGTCCTGGCTGAGCGTCTTGATCTGGTCACTAAAGCGCGAGATGGTCACGGAAAAGTGCACGATAATGCCAAAGCTAATCGCCAGAACCATCACAAACAGCAACGCGGGCGGATAGTCAATGCCCACAGCATACGAGATCACCTCTACCACGTCGGTGAACAGCGGCGAGATGACCAGCCCTCCGGCCATGACTAGCCAGAGCAGAGCATACTCTTCCTTGAGCCGCCTGGTGCGCACCAGATTGATGACGAACAGCAAAATCGCGATACCCACCGCGATAAAGAACAGACGTGCCCGCAGAGACATGGAAACCTCCCACCGAAAAGGGCCAGGCCCTTGGCTAGCGTGCCTGCGCGCCAGCAGCGTCCGCCCTGCGCTGGCGGAACAGGGTCAGGGCCAGCGTGCCCCACAGCAGCAACGCGCCGAACAAGTAATGGGATTGCACAAAACGAGTCAGGCCGGGCCGGAAGAGTTGATATTGCCGCCCCATCAGCAGATAGCTGCCGACCAGCAGCGCCCACTGCCACCAGCGCGTCTTGGGCTGGGCCAGCATCTCGGCCACCAGGACGGTTAGCGGCAGCATGGCCCACACAAAGGAATACACCTGCGCGTGGGGCAACACCAACAGCAGAGCCGCCACCGCCAGCGCAAACTCGACCCGAAAGCGGCGCTGGTCCTCCGGCGCAGCCTCCTGCGGCCACCCCCGGCGATGCCACGTGAGCGCCGCGCTCACCAAAACGACCACCCCGTCCGCCGCCAACGTGAGCGCCCGCGCCAGCCCCGGCAAATGCACCCCTTTGAGCGTGGCGGTGAACACGTTGCGAATCAGGTTCCGGCTGAAAAAGCCGTTGAATGACTGGTTGTACGGAAAAGCCGCGAACGCGCCCCCCAGCCCATAGACCGCCGTATAGCTCATGTAACGCGGAAGCGCGTCCAACCCCATCACGGCAAACGACCCGACGACAAACACCAGCGCCGACCCGATGGCCCAGGCCGCCGCGCGCCAGCGTCGCCGCCACACCAACAGGGCGATCAGCGCGCCGGGGAAGAATTTCAAGCCAGTCGCCAGTCCCAGGGCGATCCCTGCCCACTGTTCCTGTCCCCGGCTCAGGGCGTACAGCGTCAGGGCCAGCAACAGAAATTGGGCCAATTCGATTTGCCCCAGCCGCAACGTGACGATGGCCGGGTCGAACCGGTACAGCATCACCAGCGCCACGATCACCAGCGTGGGCGAAACTCGCCCCGTCGCCCGCAGGCATAGCCAGGTTCCGCCCAGCAAGGCCGCCAGGTTGAACGCCCACCAAAGCGCCTGCACCACCGGGTAAGGCAGCGCCAGCGAGGGCACGAACAGCATCGCGATCAAGGGGGCGTACATATACGGCCAGACCACCGTCTCGTCGCGCATACTGAACGTGCCCGACTCGATCAGCTCTTGGAATGGCCCGGCGTCGGCGAAAATGTCCTCCCCCGCCACCAGCCGTTGAGCCGCCAGCACAAACACATCCAGGTCATGGTGGTTGGTGATCCGCCACACCCGCGCCATGTCTACCGCCAGCAGCACCACCAGCAGGCCCACCACCACCCACTGCCAGCGCGCAGCCTGCTTTTTCACGCGCTCCAGCACAGGAGAAGGTTGTGCGCTCATGGGCAAGGCATCCTCCGGGCATCCTGAAGCTGAAGCACATCGCGCAGCGGCGCCAAGTTAAAGCCCTGCAACAGCGCTTCCAGCTTTTTCAACGTGCCCGCCAGATTATAGTAGGTGATGAACCGCGTCATCGGCGATAGCTGCTTGAGGCGCGGCGTGCCCGCGTCCCCTTCCCACGGATGCACGTACAACACAATCGGCTGCCCGCTTGCGTTCACCCGCGCCAACAGCCGCCGCAGCACCGCCAGGGGAAAGGCCCGCAGGTAGAACCCGCCCGACACGGGAACCCGCAGCCCGGCCACGCGGCAGGCGGTCATGGGGAACTCGATCAGCCCCCCCGCGGCGTGGTCCGTGGTCAATTCGGCGCTCGTCGGGCAATAGGGGCCATCGGGCGCGCCATCCACACCATAGAGATAATTGCGTACCGGAAAGATGCTCGAATCGTAGCGGAAGCCGTGCCGCCGCAACAGGTCAATCCCCCACGCCGTGCGCCCATCCAGCGAAAAGGTCGGGGCGCGAAATCCGATGATTTCATCCAGTGGGACGACACCCGCTATGTCTCGGTCAAACTCGGCCAACTCGGCGGCAAAACCCTCTGGCCCCAGCGCCCACAGCGGGCGATGGCTCCAGCCATGACAGCCGATTTCGTGCCCGGCCTGATAGATCCGCCGCACCAGTTCCGGGTGGTGGCGCACCACATCCCCCACCACGAAAAAAGTGGCCCGCACGCCAAAGCGATCCAACAGCGCCAGCATCGGCTGGACAGCCTGCTCCACCCGGCGCTCTGGCGCGTCGCCCGCATGCGGACGCACCAGTTCCGCGTGGAACCAATCTTCCAGGTCAATGGATAGGGCGTTCAGCATTTGCACACTCACTTGGGCGTCGAGGCAACGACAGGCTTTCCCGGCTTGCGATGCGCGTTGCCACGCGTCTTTTGCCGGAGCAGCACGATAAAGATGGACAGAAACACCTTGAAAATATAGTAGAATATCTTCCAACTGCGGTGCATCGAAAGCCCGGCGATCCGCCCGCGCATGCGCACAGGCACCTCGACCGCTCGGAACCCGGCATAGTTCAGCAGCAGCAAGGTGTCCGCGTCCGGGTAGTCTGAGGGATAGTTGTCACGCGCAAAGAACTCGAGCACGTCCCGGTTGAGCGCCTGAAAGCCGGATGTGGGGTCCGTCACCGGGCGATGGGCAAAGCGGGTCACGACGGCGGCAAACACGCGCATACCCGCGCGCTTGGACCAGGTCGTCTTATAGTCCATGCTCCCCAAAAAACGCGAGCCAATGGCGACGTCTGCCTTGCCCTGCACCACCGGCTCTAGCAGGGCCGGAATGCACGCCGGGTCGTGCTGCCCGTCGGCGTCCAGCATAACGCCATAGTCATAGCCCCGCTCTACGGCGAATTTAAAGCCGGTCTGCACCGCCCCGCCATAGCCCAGGTTGCAGGGCAGGCTCACCACGTGCGCCCCCAGGCGGGCCGCTACCTCCGCCGTGTCATCCGACGAATAGTCGTCAATCAGCACAACATCCACGCCCGGCACGGCCAGCCGCAGTTCATCAAACACGGCTGGCAGGTTTTGCGCCTCGTTGTGCGCTGGCATGATGATTATGATTCTGGGTTCACCCATCATTCTACCCCTGCCGTAACGTTGCAGCGCTCTGCCTATTGATAGCCATTGGTGACATGCTTGTGATACATGCTCCGCCAGCGTTCCCAGGGCAGGCGAGAAAAACGCAGCCGAAAGATGGTGTATACCGACTTGACGATCTCTACTCGCGAGATTTTTGAGCTTCCCAGCCGCCGGTTGTGAAAGATGATGGGGATTTCACCGATGACAAACCCTCGTCGCTGGCAGCGCGTGACCATCTCCACCAGGAACGAATAGCCGCTGGAGAAAATGGTGTCCAGGTCGATCTGCCGCAACACATCCGCCTTGTAGCAGCGGAACCCGGCGGTGCAGTCGTGCGTTTTCAGCCGCAGCACAAACTTGGCAAAAGAGTTGGCCCCTCGACTGAGCAGCTTGCGCGGCAGCGGCCACCCCGTCGTCCCGCCCCCCTTGACATAGCGCGACCCGATGGCAACATCACAATCCCGCATGATCGCCAACAGCTTGGGCAGGTAATAGGGATGATGCGAAAAATCCGCGTCCATCGTGATGGCGCACTCGTACCCCTCCTGCAAGGCGCGGCGGAAACCGACCAGATAGGCCGTGCCCAGCCCCATCTTGCCGGGGCGGTGGATCACCTGCACACGCGGATCCTGAGCGGATAGCGCGTCAGCCAACTTGCCCGTTCCGTCTGGCGAGTTGTCATCTACGATCAGCACATGCAGGGGTACAGGTTGCTCCAGAATCTGCTTGACCAGTTGCTGGATATTCTCTGCTTCGTTATAGGTGGGCACGATGACCAGTGCCGCGACGGTGGGCAAATCGCTAGCCATAACCGATAATCTCCTAACGCTTCCCCAGACGCACATGCAAAGCCGTCAGGGTATAATCATACAACATGCGGAAAAAGCGAGACTTGCTCTGGCCGTGCATCCGCAGGCGGTAGAACGTAGGCACTTCGAGCATCTTGTAGTTCTTTTTCCAGGCCAGGAACAAGAAATGCATGAAATACTCGCCGTACCCGTGGAAAATGCGGTCTATGTCCATCGAAAGCAACTTTTCGCGGCGAATGGTAAAGAACCCGCACAGGTTATCTTGAATCTGGGTGCGAAGCACGATGCGCACAAAAAAGCTGTATATAAAGCTGGCATAGTAGCGCCACAGCTCTTCCATCCCGCCGCCCATCACAAAGCGCGATCCGATGACGATGTCATAGTATTCCAGGAACTTGACCATCTGCGGCAGCATGGCCGGGTCGTGGTTAAAGTCGGTATCCATGACCGCCACGCACTCCCCCTTCGCCTGATGAATCCCAAAGGCGATGGCCGTCGCCAGGCCCCGCTCCTCTGTACGGACGAACAGACGCACCGCCTCGTCTTGCCCGAATCGGTCGCGCACCACCTGGGCCGTCCCGTCTGGCGAGTTGTCGTCCACTACGATCACTTCGTGGGTGATCCCTGCCCCGTTCAACTCGTGCTGAATGGCCTCGATCAATGGGACGATATTGTTACGCTCGGTATAGGTTGGCAGAATCACTGAAACGTCCACGCACGCCTCCAATAAACAGGTTGTACCTCGATTTTCCTCACCGCTACGCCCAGCCATTTCCGGCACGTGTATCCCCCTCAATGGGCGGGTACAGCGTCTCCCAGTCCACCGGAATGGGCCTGTAGCGGTTGTTCAAAAACCGGCCCAGATACCAGGTCCACCAGAGCAACAGCACCAGCAGCGTGATGCCAGTCACCGTAAACCCTACAAACTCGTACCAGGGCCGATGAAAGCGAAACTCGATGCGATGCTCGCCAGGCTCCAGCCAGACCCCCAGGAATGCCGTGTTGACCCGCAACGTTGGCCGGGCCTTGCCATTCACGAACACTCGCCAATGGGGATACCAGGACTCTGCCACCGCCAGCACGCCGCTCTCTGGCACGGACACGCCGATATAGATCGCGTCATAGCCCTGCCGCTCGGCGTAGGCCACCACCTCCACCGGCGGGATGGGACGCACAGCATCCAGCGTCTCCAGAGTCACCACCTGTGCGGGCGTAGCCGCCGAGGACATCAGGGAAATAGTGTGCGTGGGGTCATCGGTGAACACATAAGCCCCCTCCACCTGCTCGCTGGCCGCGCCAACCATCCCGCCGTTTGCAACCATAGCCGCGTCCGCGGCCACCAGCGCAATCCCCTGCTGCACAAAACGCGGCAGCGCCGCCAGCGAAGCCTCGTGGCTGCTTGCCACATCCAGCGCAGCACTGGGGTAAAAGCGCGCATAACTGCTAACCTGAGGGTTCTGCCAGACGGCCATCGATTGGCCCTGCCACGCGGGGCGATACCCCGCCTCACGCAACACCGCCTCATGCTGGGGCGCGCCAGCCTCGCCTTCCCGTAGCAGCACATAGCGCACCCGATGCAACGCCAGATTGGTGGCCAGGTCCGTCGCCCCCACCTGACGGTGCGTATGCAACGGCGCGCCGTTATCATAGTACCCCCAGTAGCGCGGCCTCGGGAACTGGGACAGGGAATAAGTCCGCAGATACTCGTCACGCGGCGTGCTGGCAACATCCCAGAACCGCCCGCCCGTGCCATGTTCGCGCAACCAGGCGTATGCCTCCTGCTCTTCGGCGGTGAAATAGGACTCGGTTGTCACATAGGCCGCCGCCGATGGGCCGAAATCCACGGGGATCAGCGCCAGCGCAATGCCAAACAGCGCCCACGCCGCCACAGCGCCCGGCACTGGCAGCCGCCCATGTTTTCTAGACAGGCCCCGCACCACTCGCATCAGCCAATCCATTCCGTACGCCGACAGAATGGACAACCACACCACGACCAGCAGCATCCCCCGGAAGGGAGACAGCCGCCCCAGAACGGGAATCGCCGAAATGGGGTTCCAGGCGAACGTAGGCCCTAGCACCATCAGGATCGAGAGCGCCAGCCCTACCACCGCCGCCCACCCCGCCAGGTTGCGCGCACAGGCGCGCCGCCTGCAAACGGCGTACAGCCCCAGCAGCGCCCCCACCGACGCGATGATCCCCGGATACCACGTCACGCTCCAAAAGGCGTGGACAATGCCGGGCAGCCCTTCCTCGGACGCGGGCAGCCGCAGCGCATCGGGCAGCCTCCGGACGATAGAGTACCACACCAGGGAGGGCGTCACCGAGTAATCGCGCAGCAGCGTGTTGGTAAAGGTGCTCTCGGCGCCATGCTTGGCGTGGATGCCCACGTACTGCACTTCCAGCGCGCCCGGCAGCACATAGAACGCCGCCAGCCCCCCGGCCACCACCCCAACGACGACCATTTCGACTATCGCCCGCCCAACGCGCAGCGTGCCCTGGCGCAACGCCAGCCCAATCCGCGCCAGCAGATACAGCGCCACAAACGGCCCGGCGATGATGGTGTACTCGCTACTGATGATGGGGAACAGGCCCAACGTGATCCCCACCAGGGAAAAGCGCCCCAGGTATTGCGACGGCCTGGCATAGGCCAGTTCGATGAACCACAAGGTTAGCGGAATCAGCACCCACACCGCCGCGTGGATCCAGGTCTCCACCCCCACGTGGTTGTGATATGGGAACGCCTCATAAATCACCGCCCCCACCAGCGCCGGGCGCCAATCGCCCAGCACGCGATGCAGATAGCCAAACATCGCCAGCCCCGAAGCGGCCAGCACCAGGAAATAGTACAGCACCATCACCGATTCCAGCGACATCCCGCCCCACAGCGAGACAGCCGCCAGCGTATAGTAGAACGGATAGGACAAAAAGCGCAGCCACGCAAAGCCAGAGAACCACGTCGAGTTCCACTCACTGAGCAACTGCCCCTGGCGCAATTCCTCCCGGAACATCCAGGTAATAGTCAGTTCGGGAATCGTTTCCTGGCGCGGGGATGTCGGCAGCCCCCCCTGCAACCAGTTACGCATCAAAAAGGCCGTCAACGCCAGCAGCACGAGAACAGCTACCAGCGACCCGATGCGCTCGATTCTCTTGGATTTGGTGCGCTTGGCATCCATCTGCTTTTACTACTCCAACGGCAGTACATACCAGCGAAATTCTCGCCCGTACATGGTAAACGTGCGAATCAAGTCCATCCCTTGCCGCTCGTGAAACCGCACGGCATGAGCGTTCGCCACATCCACGCACAGCCCCATCCGCTTATAGCCGCGCTCGCGCAGCCCGTCGGCAAAGGCCCACCATAGCGCCCGCCCGATCCCCTCGCCGCGCCGTTCAGAGCGGGTGGCGAGGTACAACATTTCGGCTTCCCCCGGTTCGATGTGCGTCTGCGAAGGGTAGAGCATTGTCTGCACCACCTTGGGGATCAGGGACGGGTGGCGCAGCAGGGACCCCAACACCGGCAACGCCAGCTTGTACCCTCGGCGCAATACCAGCTCTTTGAACACCGCGCCCGAATCGGTTGTGCCAGTCACCACGCCGATGACCTCGTCGCCATCCACCGCCACATAGCCAAAGCAGTAGGACGAAACGGCCATCTGCGCATAGAGCGCCTCCAGAAAGCGGCGGCCCAGGCTCGTCAGAAACGTGCCGGGCTGCCCCTCAATGTGCAGGTCAGCAGCAATGGTAGCGTCCTCTGGGGCCAGGGGCCGGATGGTATAGCTCATGCGGCGCGCTCCTTGGCCAACTCGCGAATCTGCTGGCAGATGTAGGCGATCTGCTCTTCCGTCAGCTTGACCGAACTGGGCAGGTTGATCCCCGTGGCCGCCAGATGCTCCGCCACCGGCAACTGAATATCCCTGGGATGGCAGGGCATCGTGTGAATGGCGCGGAAGAAGGGGCGCGAATCCACCCCCCGCGCGCGCAGTGCGGCCATCAACTCGTTGCGCGACAACGGATACGGTTCATCCACCAGGATAGAGTACATCCAATAGCAGTTTTGTGCCCATTCCGCTTCTGGGGCGAGGGTAATGCCGGGCACGCCCTTTAGCCCTTTGGCATACAGCTCCGCGTTGCGCCGCTTGGCCGCGACAAACTCGTCCAGCCGCTCCAACTGGGCCAGCCCCAGCGCCGCCTGAATGTTCGTCATGCGATAGTTAAAGCCGATCTCCGGGTGATAATACCGCTCTGTGGGCGACATGGCGTGGTCGCGCAACATCCGGGCGCGCTCGTACCATTCCTCGTTATCGGTGAGGATCATGCCCCCCTCGCCCGTGGTAATCACCTTGTTCCCGTAAAAGCTAAAGCAGGACATATCCCCCATCGAGCCGCAGGGCTTGCCGCGATACATGGCCCCGTGCGCCTCGGCGGCATCCTCGATCACATACAGATTGTGCGCCCTGGCAATCGCCAGAATCGCGCCCATATCTGCGGGGTGGCCGTACAGATCCACGGGCATGATGGCCTTGGTGCGCTCGGTAATCAGCCCCTCCAGTTGCGCCGGGTCAATCTGCCAGTAACCCGGCTCGGAATCGGCGAACACTGGCGTGGCGCCGTTGTAGCTGGCCGCGTTCGCCGTGGCAACAAAGGTCAGAGTGGGCACAATCACCTCGTCGCCTGGCCCAATGCCCAGCACCACCAGCGCCAGGTGCAGGGCCGTGGTGCCGTTGCTCACCGAGATAGCATAGCGCCGCCCACAAATCTCGGCCATACGCTCCTCGAACGCGCCCACGTACTTGCCCAGGGAAGACACCCACTCTGTCGTGACACACTCGGTAACGTACTTTAGTTCATTGCCCCGCAGATCAGGCTCGGCCACAGGTATCATTCTCGGTCCCTCTTTGCTTTGGATTTGCGATCAATCAATCTCGCGGTTGCGGGTCTATTACGTACACGTGAATCAGGTCGGCCAGGTAAGCCTGGTGCTCGCCTGTAATCAACTCGGTCACCGGTACATTGGGCGAAGGGCGCACCAGATGCAACAGCCGGTCGGCGTGGAAACGCGGCTCATCCTCGAAAACGGCCACCTCTTCCAGGCCGGGCAGCGCATCCATCGCCGCCCGCACGGCGGGCCACTCTTCGCCATAGCTGCGCTCGCCCGCCAGCACATACCGCACGCCCCACTCGCGCAACAGCGCCAGCGCCTCTTCCGAAGGCCACGTCTCCAGCACTTGGGCAGATTGCCGGACCTCCTGGGGCGCAAACGTCCCATATCCATACACCGCTGGCTGGCCGTGTACCCGCGTCGCGTACAGCATCCAGCCATACCAGGTCTTCTCTAGCGGGAAATGCACCACCGGCGCGTTTGGCTGATCCGCCAACCATGCGTCCACCGGCTGCGCCTTGGCCTCTGTGTAGCCATAGGGATAGGGTAACACGGCGAAATCCACCAACAGCAGCGCCACCAACGCGCCAGAGACCAGCCACCGCTTGCGAGCCGCTCCCCCCCGGAGGCGAGCCAGCACCCAGTCCGCCCCCCACCCGGCCAGCACCGCCGTGCAGAACATGGTCATCATCCCAAAGCGCGCCCACACCCGCATGGAACCCACCAACGGGGTAAACAAGTAGATGAACAGCATGGGCAGCGGGATGACAATCCCATTATCCAGCCGCAGCGAGCGATAGTCCACCTTGTTCAGCGCATACTGCCACGCGACCTTGTCCATGAAATCGCAGAAACGCCGCTCCGTCTCGGCGGAAACCGGCACATAGACCGGGTCGCCCCCGAAATGCACCGTCGTGCCCATCGCCAGCACGAGCGCAATCCCGCCCAGCACCGCGAAAACCCTCGCTAGGCGCTCGCGGCGGCGCACCCACAACCCCACGGCGGCCAGCGCCAGGGGCACGGCCCCCAGGTACAGCAGATGCTCGTTGGTATTCTGATAGTAGCGGGTGGTCAGCGCCTCCCCCCACAGAGGGTGCATGGCGTTCGGACAAAAGAAATCTACCAGGCTGGCCGACCAGCGATCCACATACTTGAGCGAGTGCTCGTACTGCATCTCCCCCTGCTGGTACAGCCGCACAACGGGCGCGGCCATCGGCGCGACCAGCGCGGCAGCGACAAGCGCCCCCGCCAGCAGCGCGCGCGCGCGCGTACGCGTTGCTGGCCTGCCCCCCTCGGCCACCTTTCGCCCGCGCAACAGCGCGTACAGCACCCCGAACGCCCCCACGATCACGGCGTAATACCAGGAGGAAAGAGCCGTCAGCGCAAAGAATACCCCCGTCAACACCCCCCGGCACCAGGAGGGGCGCGTCAATGTGCGCTCCAGGAATAAAAAGAACAGGGCAATCCATCCAGTTCCCATCAGCGGCAAGTGCCCCGCCCCCAGATGGGACATGCGATACGGGCTAAAGGCAAAGGCCACCCCGCCCAACAGCGCCGCTGCTCCTCCGCAGCCCAACTCTCGCAGCAAAAGATAGACGCTGTAGCCGCTCAACACGAACGACAGGAACACCACCGTGTTATAGGCCACCACCTCGCCAAACAGCGCCGTAATGGGCAACCCCAACAGCGTATGGGCTACCGTCGTCTCGCCCATCGCCAGGGGATAGCCAAAGGGATAGAACACGTCCGGGTTGAACATCGGCGACACCCCCCGCTCCAGCAGGGCGTGCTTGAACCACCACATCTTCCAGACATATTCCAGGTTATCGCCCGGCGGCCCCAGAACAGCGGTGCTCCAGTGCGCGACCATCGGCCAGGTCATCACTGCGGTGAGCAGCCCCAACAGGGCCACCACCAGCAGGTGCGCTTTCCAGGTCCCCCATCTCGCCGGGCCGTGTGCTGTCAATGTTGGCATTGCCTTTTATATCCACTCGTATTCGATGAGTTCGATGCCCACAAAAGTGATGCGTCCAACGAACGACAGTCCTGGCAGCACATCCAACCGCTGCTCCAACCCCTGGCTATCGGCGCGGCTCACCACCACCCACAGGCGCCCCCCGCGTTGCTTGCGCTGCGCCGTCGCAACCGCTTTGTCCAGCGCTGCGTCATCGGCAAAGCGACTGATCTCTATCCGGCTTCCACCGCTGCCGAAATAGTAGCTAAAGGGAACCCTGCACTCCTCGTCCATCAGCACGATCAAGTCCTGCTCAGAGAACTGGGGCGCCATATAGCTGGCGACCCCTCGCCAGTCCTCCTTTTGCTGCACGCTGTACATATTGCCCAGCGCGTACAGACTGACAACGCACATCAGCACCAACACGCCATGCGCCGCTCGCTGCCAGGGGATAGCGTCCACCCCCAGGGCCATCAGGATCAGGAAGAAGGGCTGAAACGGCAACAGGTAGCGCGTCACCCAGACGGTAGAGAATTGCCCCGCCACAAAGCACGCCACCAGGGGCAAGCCCAGCGCGATCAGGCCAAAGACCAGCGCAGTATCCAGCCCCTTTTCCTCTCGCGCCCGCCACCGCCGCCAGACGCCCCAGGCGATCAGCGCCACGGAAGCACCGATCATCGCCCACGCCAACGCCGACGGCCCAGGAAAGTCAATACCCAGCGTGTACGCTTCCAACAGGTTGAGGATGTCCAGCAGGCCGGGCGGGCCGTAACGCTGCGACAGCCAGCCCCACTCGTTCAGGTCCAGCAGCTTGATCAGGAACACGATCACGCCCGGCAGCATCAGCAGGAACAGCCCCACCTGCTCCAACAGCCACCAGCGCAGCCAGCGCCACGCCTCGCGGGTAAACAGCCCCCCCTTTTTGGCCCACAGGTAGACCGCCACGAACAGGTTTTCCGCCAGCACCGCAAAGCCGACATAGTAGTGCAGGTGAAAGGTGAGCGCCGTGCTCAACAGGTGCAACACCCACCACCCCCAGCGCCCACCGTTGACCAAGCGCCAGCAGGCGTACACCGAAATCAGCGTGAAAAGCACCGCCCACGAGTGCATCCGCACTTCTTGGGAATACCACACATGATAGGGGTTCACGGCCAACAGCAGCGCGCCGATGGCCCCCACCCGCTGCCCGAACAGGGCCTTGCCCAGCCAATAGGCGGGCAACACCGTCAGCGCCCCGGCCAACGCCCCGAACAGGCGCACGGACAGCTCGCTCATCCCGAACGCGCGCAGCCAGTGGTAGAGCATCACATAATAGGCGGGGAACTGCACCGGCCATTCCCACAAGTAAGAAAGCCGATCCAGGCTCATGTCGGCGATCCACAGGCTGTAGGTCTCGTCATACCACAGGCTCTCGCCGGTCAGGTTGTACAGGCGCAAGAACAACGCGCACGCCACAACCCCCGCCACAACGAGCGCCTCGGTCCATCTGCCAGGCCCTGTCCTGGATCGTACTGCCGGAGTAGCCGCTACCTCAACTGCCGGTCTGACCACTCCCATGCTAATTTTCCCCCATCGCGCGTTCGTACAAGATCACCTGCCCCACCAACGGCATCCTCGCCACATAGGTCGGCTGCATATATCCGGCCAGATATTCCTTCACCGCTCCCTGGGGATCGGTGTAATGTCCTTCTTCCCACACCAGCCACACCCGCACATATCCCTCGATGGCCTCTGCCACGGCCTGCAGCGCCTCGTCTCCGTAGGTGTCCACCGGCACGGGCACGTCATCGCATACCGCCAGCGCACCCTGCGCGTAATACTCAAAAGGCTTGGCGTGCCAACCAGGCATGAACAACACCAGATCACCCGGCTTGGCCTGCGCCGTCAACTGCTCCGCCAGCCCGCGCCAGTTGGGCTTGTCAGCCACGCGCACCTGAGCCTGCACGCCATACAACGCTACGACCACCAACAGCAGCAGCCAGCCCGCGCGCGCTACCGACTGGAGAAGGTTCCGCCCGGAAACGTTCCGCACGCCCCGCGCCACTAGCAGCAAGAAAGGCAGCAGGAAGGGCAGCATATAACGCGCCGAGTACATCGGCTTGCCCACCTGCGACACCAGCCAGGCCAGGCCGATGGGCAGGGCCATATACAGCAAGCAAAAAGCCAGTGCTTCCCGCTCCGTATAGAGTGGGGCTTGCGATGCTTTCGGAACAGCCTCCGCATCACCCTGTTTCCCCGGCCACAGACCCACCAGGAACGCCCCGACGAACAGCACATACCCCGCCCGTCGCAGCAGCGCAGGGAACATCTCCCGGCTATTGCCCAGCGTGAACAACACCGCCGTGTTCGCCAGCGCTGACAGTGTCGGTCTGCCCGGCCCCACGGCCAGCCACCCCCCGCCCCCTTTCAGGATGGGCAACAGGAAAGTGGGCAGCCACGGCGCAAAGAGCAGCAGTATTGCCAATTGAGAGACGCACCAGGCGACCAAAAGACGCGCGTTTATACGCCGTTTTA
>JAAYXX010000138.1 GCA_012515695.1 Chloroflexota bacterium | reverse complement strand
GCCGGTCGCCTGATCCGTGCGACGGGCAATCCATCCCTTGCGCGAAGGGTAGCTATCCATCGGATCGCCGGGCAGCGGATTGTCGTCAGGGTTCTTGAGCATGGTCAGGCTGGGGTCTTCGCTCGCCGTGAGGACATTGGGGTTGTCGTACGCGTCCCAGCCGTTCGGGTTCGTGTCAGGGTTCCACAGCCACCCGTTCACCAGCTTCGGGCGGGTGCGATAGGTCACGGCTACCGTGTGCCCGC
Source organism: Chloroflexota bacterium (assembly GCA_012515695.1). Classification (GTDB taxonomy): domain Bacteria; phylum Chloroflexota; class Anaerolineae; order UBA1429; family UBA1429; genus JAAYXX01. The sequence goes on along the minus strand of JAAYXX010000138.1, from coordinate 22,400 downwards.
CGGAAATGTTATCGTCCTGGGTCAGACCGAACGTATAGTTCCCCTTGTGCGGGAGCGAGCCATCATTATGCCCCGACTCGCGCATCAGCACCCAAACGCTGGGCGTAGTGGCCATATCCTTGCCCATGTAGGGCTGCGCCCACCGCATAATCGAGATATTCTCGTCGATGGGGTCGCCCCAGTCGGAGCCATGATACAGCACCGACCGCTCCATGGTGATGTAATCCACGCGCCGGGCCAGCGTTCCAGCCACGCCCCAGAAAAAGTCTACCGGGGTGCCGGTCATGTATCCATACATCTCGTACGCCGAGGGAACGGGATCGTAGCCGGGCATCGGCTGGCCGGTTTCCATCTGCTGCAAGATGTGGTCGTACTTGCCAACTCCGGACCAGCCCGACTTGGTGCGGAGGTCCACCCATTCCAGGTCGGAATACACGCCCGCCGGGAAGAGGCCAACGCCGCGCTGCACGCAGAATTCGTTCCAGAGCCTGCGATACGTCTCGCCTCCGTAGGTCGGGGAACTGGGCAGCACGACGGTCACGTGCTCAAAGTTGTCCGCGTACATATCCGTGATCTCGATCACGGTCTCGGCCCATTTTTGGCCGGACAGACCGGCTGCCGCCATCGCCGCATCATCCTGGTCGTCGCAGGGCTGCGTCTCGCCGAACTTGCCCACGCCAATCTGGACGAACTCGATATGCTCGCGCAAGAAAGAGTCGCCCTCGATGTAATCCGCCAGGTCGGCGACGAAATCGCGATAGTGAGCCAGATAGATGGGGTCCCAATATTTGGGGGTGTATATCGTGGTAGGGGGTTTCCCGCTCGTAACCGCCACCTTTTGCGCCCCGGCGTCAAACACCCACTGCGGCGTGCGGATGGGGGGGTCAGCCGCATTTCCCTCATTGGCGCGCCCGTTGAAGGTAATAATGCCGATGGCCGCCTGCTTGCCTTTGCTCACCTCGGTCTCGACAAAGTCCTTGATCCGCCAAAACTGGTAGTTGTCGTTGGAGGGTTCCAGTTCATCCCAGTAGAAGGACTGATGGCCGCCCACAACACTATACGTATTGGGGTCCAGGTTGCGGTTGTCGCGAGCCACATAAAAGCCGGGGACGCGAGAGGTAGACTCGAAAAAGGGTTGCTCCGCAGCCGGCGCCGCGGCATCGGCCGGAGCGCCGTGGTTTTCGTCGCTCTCTTCGATCACGCCAGCCGCCCGTATCTCATCACCGGGGGCCTGGGCAGCTACGGGCAGAGCAGCTATCAGCAGGAGCATCACAAGCAAAACTAGACCTGTCTTCTTCAGAAGCGTTGTTTTCATCACCGTTCCTCACCATGTTTAGTGCGATATCGGACTCGACGTGACGCCAGGACGATCGCTGCGTTGGGCATGAGGCTATCAATAATCCATAGGATCCCCCCCGCGTTTTTCAATCAACTGCCAGGATAATACCGGCGGCATTATAGCACGACCAACAGGCGCAGGCAAGCCGTAGCAACTCCATATACCCTCTTTGACGAGCAAAACCATCCAAGGTTACGCCTTTAACTTGACTGTTTATATCCAAACGACCAAAGACAGCGTAAAAGAGGTCAAGTAACAATAATTAGATCGTATTTGGTTGATTTATGTGAAATATTACAATTTATTCATATTTGTCACTTGAAGCCCCAGGTATCGCCGAATCACCCCGGCAATGTGACAGTCGGGCATCTCATAGGGCACAAAGGTCTTTTCCGCCGCCTCTGCCAACGCCTGAGGCAAATCCTCCAGGCGGCGACACCAGATCATGTGCCCCCGCTCGGACAGTGCCCGCAACAAGTCCTCCTGATGCCGGTCATAGCGGTCGGGGTTGCTCACCCCGATGAGCGGCAGCCGCCGCTGCAACACCTCAATGGCTGTGCCCAGCCCGCCGTGCGCCACCACCAACCGCGCCTGCTGGTAGTATGGGTCCAGGGAGGGAGCAAAGTCGAAATACTCGACATGCGCTGGCCGATAGCCGCCCCGCCCAATCTGGGCGACCACCGGCTCCCCCAGCGTGGGCGCGATTTGGTCCATCGTCCGCACCAAATCATCAAAATCCGTCGTGCCTACCGTTACAAAGATCATCGCTCCCCTTGTTCTGTCAAAGGCCCGCCCCTGGGTTCAGAGACAGACAGTAGCCGCGCCTTGCAGGCGCGCAAACCCGCGCCAGAATGGCGCGCCTACAGGTTCCCTCTCCCTCTGGGAGAGGGTGCAGCTTTAGCCGCGGGTGAGGGTGCGGCCAAGGCCGCCCTAAAACAGCCGGCCCGCATACACCGCGCGCGGATACCGCTCCACCAGATCAGGCCACTGCACGAAAAACAGGTTTGCCACCCGGTACATAATCCGCCCCGTGGTAGAGAGCGCCGTCACCCGCGACCCCGTCTCGACGAAAATCACCTTTTTGCCCAGCAGCCGCGCCATGATGCACACCGGCACCGCCACCGACGGCCCCGTGCTCAACACCGCGTCGGGCTGGCATTCGCGCAGCACGCGCCACGCCTGCCAGCAGCCGTGAATTGTCTTTACCACGTCGCGCAACAAGTGGTGCTCCTTGTCGCGGGGCCGCCGCACGTGGTACACCCGCCCCGGTCGGCGGATTTTGCTCTCCGAGACGACGTCATCCTGCACCACCATATAGGCATACTCCAGATCGTCGCCCAGCATATCCACCAGGGCGATCATCTCCTTCGTGTGCCCCCCCTCGCCCAGCGCGATCAGCACCTTCATTGGGCCGCCCTCCCTGCGCGCCGCCGGGCCAACACCTGCTCGTATAGCCCTACCAACGTTTGGGCTTCGACGTTGGTCTGCAAATGCTGGATGGCCTCCCGCCCACGCGTGCGCCCGTTCAGCGCCAGCGCCAGTTCCACCTTGGCCGCGAAATCGTCCGGCGACTGCTCCGCCAGATAGCACCCCTCCACCCCGGCCAACACCTGGGGCACATCGCCCACCGCCGTGGCGACAATAGGCAGATTGCAGGCCATCGCCTCTTTGATCACCACCGGCGACCCCTCATGATCCGAAGTCAGCAGCAGCACATCCCCGGCGTTCATGTACGTCGGTACGCTGTCATGCGGAACCTTGCTCACCACACGCAGGTCCACATCATCCCGCCGACGGCGCAACACCTCATACGTGGCGTGGGCCAGATCAACCCGCTTTTCCGGGCGCGGGTCGCCCACCCACAACACCACCTTGCGCTCCGGGTCCCAGCCCAGCGCCGCCCGCGCTTCGGCCTGTGGGCGGGGCGCAAACAGCTCGAAATCCACCCCGCAAGGGATGATGTGCGCCCCCTCATAACCTAGCCGCGCCTTGTGATCCTCCGACGTGACAATGACCGCATCCACCAGCGGCACCAATCGGCGGCACAGCCACCCCTGGTACGTGTGCATCTGCCCCGGCGCATGAAAGCTTTGCACGATGGGCAGCCCCCACTGGGCGCGGGCCACCATCCCAGAGAACACGTAATGGGCATGGATCAGGTCGTATCGCACATGGCGCAACTGCCGCCACAGGCGCGGGTAGGCGGCCAGATAGTTCAGGCGGCTGGCCCGCCCGTTGATAAACAAGACATCTATATCTACCCCCAGGGCGCGCAATGCCCGCACCTGTTCATACACAAACGTGCCGAACGAGCGGTCCGCCTCGTGCGGGTACATATTGGTCAGCATCAAGACGCGCATAGTCCCCTTCCCCTCACGCGTTCCGTTGCGGGTTCGCCAGGAACAGGCCATTTATCACCGTGCGCCAGTCCCGGTAATAGTCCGTGAGCACCTCTCGCGCGATGGTGTCCGTGGCCTCGGCGAAATCGGCCTCGGTATCCACGACCTGCAGCTTCCAACGCGACGCCCACCACTGATAGACGTGCGCCTGGGCCTCCAGGTGTGACACCGGCTCGTCAGGCTTCCGGCGGCCCGCCTCTTCCGGCGAAACGGCCAGCAGGTAGGCCCGCCTGGGCCGGGAGGTGAGCAGCGTCAGCAATCGAGCAGAAAACGACTCGGCCACCTCCGGGCGACCCGTCAGCACCGCCAGTTCCACCAGCGCGTCATAGATATAGCGGTCGCTAATCACCACCCGCCCCAGCAGCAGGGGCAGCGCGATTTTGACCCAATAGCGCAGCAGCAGGTCCGTCACCACCAACGCCGTCCAGCCCCGACGCAGCCACGGTCGGCGCAGCCAGACAGTCTTGCGCTCTACCCTGGCCTGCGTCGAGTCGCTGGTCGCGTCCACATCCCCCCGGCGGGCCAGCAGCGGCTTGACCAGACGAATGACGAAATCGGCCAACGGCGAGCTGCCCCCCCGGCTCCAGACGGCGCGCACGTCAATATCGCACGTCTCTAACGCCTGCCGCAGCGCGTTCGCGTGGGCCGTCTTCCCCGAGCCGTCGATGCCGCTCAGGGTAATCAGCATGGGGCGCTGGCTGCGGAATGGCAACCGCCGCCGAATGCCCGCCAGCGAGTGCCGGGCGATGTCGGTGCGCTTTTGCCGGGCGGTCAACTCGCCATCTCGCAGCACCTTGGCGTAATACAGCCGCTTGCTAAAGCTGAACGCCACCCGGCAAGGAAAGCGCGTCTCCTCCGCCAGCCGCCGCTCGACATACTCCCGCGCCCAGGCTGGCATCCCCTGGCGAGCCGCCTCACGCACGTCAGCGGGAAACGAATCCGCGCCATAGATCGCCTGCTCTAGCCCGGCCCACAGGGTAACGCAGGTGCTCAGCCCGTCCTCCCACCCGCGACGGCGCGCCAGAGCATAGATCGCGTCCCAATCCAACTCCCCTTGATCCAAGATGTGCATTACCTTCCACAGGTCGCCCAGCTTGACAGCCTTGTCCTCGTAAAAGGCGTGCGCCACGGTAATCAGCAGGGCATCTTCGCGCGAGGGGATGGTCAACGCGGGGTCATCCGATGCGGGGCGGGCGTGGGCCAAGACCTGCTCGTCGCTTAGAAAGCCAGTGCCCCAGCCGACAAATTCGTGCAGGTGGATGGCCGAGATCGAGACACCCGCGTGGAACTTGCGGAACAGGAATTTGCTCGGCTCCTCCACGTTCTTTAGCTCCACATAGCCCAGGTCGAGCAGCACCCGCCGGGCCTGCGGGCCATGTTCCCGCGCCACCAGCGTGTCCACGTTATCCGACGTGTAGGGCATCGAAGGCGCAATCCCCGCCGCCTTGATGAGCACGTCCTGAATGCGGCTGGCCGCAAACGCTTCTCGCACCAAAAGGTACTGCTCGCGCTGCGCGGCCCAACTCGCCTGCTGCTCATCGCGGGCGCTGCGGAATACGTCGCTGGCGAAAAAGGCACTCAAGGCCGGGTTGCGCTCATCCAGGGCCAGCAGCGGCACCTTGTTGGCGCGGCAGGCCGCCACCAGCGCCGCGAATTGCTCCGGCGCGGGCGGTTTCGCTCCCGGTACGGCGCGCTCGGGGCACATCGCCTGAGCCACCAACCGCGCCATAGACAGGTCCACGCTCATTGCATCTCCTTCGGCATCTGGTAAATACCAATGATCTGGTTACGCAGCCAGGCCAGCGCCCGCCATTCGGTCATCCGGCTGTAGAGCAGGCCCAGCGCATACGTCCAGCGGTTATGCGACAGGTACGCATAGGTCTGATCCACCGTGGTCAGCCAGGCGCGCCGAAACCCCGCTGCCGTCAGTTCCCGCTCCAATACAGACACGGTGTTGGCCCGGTAACAGGCGGGGAACACGTCTTCCTCCGGCGTGCCGATGCGCGCCTTTAGCCGCTTGTGCAGGCCGGTGGGCAGCAGCCTGGACAGCAGGAACAACGGCGTACGGACGGCAGGCGTCTTGAAAACGAAATACCCCCCCGGCTTGAGCACGCGCGCGTACTCGCAAAAGGCCGCCGCCGGGTCGGGCAGGTGCTCGATCACCAGATAAGACACCACCACGTCGAACGAGTGGTCGGCAAAGGGCAAGTGCTGGGCGTCGGCCAGCGTGAACGCGTCGAGATGAGACACGTCCGGCAGGTAGACATCCTCCCCCACCAGCAGCCGCAGGCGCTCGCGCTGCTCTTGCAATATCCAGCTTCCAGGCCCAGAGCCAGTATCCAGTACAACCGCGTCGCGCCCCAAACACCGGACAAACTCGCGCTCGAACCGCCCGAACACGGTCTCTTGCAAGGCGGGGTAATAGCGCCGTTCCAACGCCCTTTTTTCCTCTGGCGCAATCACGATGGCAACCCCTTGTTGATGTTGGCGCTCGGCTGCGTGCCCGTGCCATATGGGTCCAACCGACAAAGGTGAGCGATCTGCTCCAACATACGCTGGGCCACCCGCGGCCAGGCATACGGCTCGACCATGCGCCGCGTGTCGGGCTGCACCCCCTTGCTGGCTTCCACCGCCGCCGCCAGTTGCTCCGGGCTGTCAATATAGGCAAACCCCGGCCCTTCCTGAAACAGCGTCGGCAGCCCGCCAAAGCGGGTCGTCACCACGGGCAGGTTGCAGGCCATCGCCTCCAACACGGATAGCGGCATATCAATGGACGAAATGTGCGAATGCACCGGAAAAGTGTAGCAATCGGCCATCTGGTAAATCTCGGCCACGTCGGGCACATACGTATCAATCAACAGCGCCCCGCTGTTCCGCAACTCGGCCACCAACTCCCCATCCTGGGTAGTGCTGGTGCTTCCCACCACCACCACCTGACAGCCCGGATGCCGTTGCAGCGCCAACAGCGCCTGCACGTTCCGCCCCCGGTTCAGGTGCCCCACATGACACGCGACATACGCCTCCGGACGAATGCCGTACCGATGCCGCAAGGCCAGCCGCTTTTCCGGCGTCGCGGGGTGAAAGCGGTTTGTGTCAATCCCCGGCGAGAGCATCTGGATGGGGCAGCCACACCAGGCCAGCGCCTCCTGCGTGGCCTCGGACTGTACAAATACGAGATCGGGGCACAGCCGGGGCATGACCAGCTTGCCCAGCCGCCCATACTGGCGCAGTTGCAGCGCCACCATCACCGTCGGCGCACCGCCAGCGAAGAGCTTGAGCATGCGCGTTCGCCAAAAGCTAAACGGCGTAGCGCAGGCCGTGGGCACATACAGCACCACCTCTGGCCGGAACCGCCGCAGGCGCTGGGCTATCCACGGGCTGAACAGCAGCGGGTTGGACGGCAGGTTCTCGATGCCCAGTTCGGGGATGCTTTCCCCGTGGGCGGTCAGCGTCATCACCTCGTGCTGGTCTGCCAGCCCCCGCGCCAGATGCAGGGCGTAATTCTTGATTCCCTCGTCAAAGGGGCGGCGCATCCGCTCGGAAAAGACGCAAATCCGCATCAGCGCGCCCCCTTTGGCCCGGCTGCGCGCCGGATGGGTTGCGGGGCCTGCGGCTCCCCCGCGCCCACAGCATCATCTCCCGCCAGCACGCGCTGATACAGCGCGTAATACGCCCCGGCCACCCGCTCTGCGCCAAAGCGCCCCTGCGCCACGACTCGGGCCTGCTGCCCCAGCCGAATGCGCAAAGCATCGTTGCCCAGCAATTCCGCCAGCCGCTCGGCCATCGTCCGGTCGTCGCCTGCGGGAACCAGATAACCCGTCTCTCCCTCGCTCACCAAATCGGGCACACCCCCCACTCGCGTAGCAACTACCGGCTTGCCCGCGGCCATCGCCTCAATCACCGCCATCGGCGCGTTTTCCTGCACCGACGACAAGGCCAGCAGCGCGCACCGGCTGTATTCCTCCAATAGCTCCTCTCGCGACAGCAGCCCCAAAAACTCGACCCGCTCTGTGAGGCCGTGGGTCTCTACATAGGCCCGCACCTGTCGCTCATAGGCGGCGCTGGTGGCCCGCCCCGCCAGCCGCAATCTGACGCCTGGGTATAGCGGCGTCAACCGCTCCACCGCCCGCAACAGCGTCAGCAGGTCTTTGATCTCGGTAATGGAACCGGCGTACAGGATGCGCCCGGCCTCGGCCCGATCTTCCACGGCGAAAAACTCGCGAGGGACAGGGTTGTCAATCCGCAGCCAGGCATCCGCCCGCACGTGGGCGTATTCGTCCAACACATAAGGGCTGATCGCCACCAACCGGTCCACCTGCCGCAGCGCCCGCGCCTCATACCAGCCCAGCAGGCCATAGCGCAGCCGATCAAACAGCGTCCGCCGGTAAATCTCGCGCTCCCGTGCCAGCACCCCATGAATGGTATAGATGGTGGGATAGCCCGCGCGCGCCCCGGCGTAGGCAAAATGGGCCACATGCGCGTGCACCACGTCCGGCTTGAGCGCAGCCAACACCTCTTGCACCCGGCGAACGCCCGTCACCAGATTCGGGACGACACGCTTGTGAGGCAGCGCCAGATAGTGAATAGTGGCCCCGCCGTCCTCCGCCAGCCGGTCATGCTCAATATCCGAGTGGCAATGCACCACGTGCAGGTCCAGGTCAGGGTACGCTTTGAGACCCTGCACCAGATTATATGATACCATGCGAATGCCGCCGGGAATCACCCGGGGATCGCCGGGATAGAATGTCAGCAAGGCGAGCCGCACAACTCTACTCCTCTTGTTCCATCGCTTTGTTACAGAGCACGGCCATAGTGACCGTGGGTAAGCGCCTCCGCTTCGCCCTCCTTATGAAGGTTAAGGAACTATTGCCGTAACAACTGATTCGGGCGTGCTTCTCGCCCAGCACTGAAGGTGCCGGGCTAATGTAAGGTAAAATGCACTAAAGTGCATTAGACGCTCATAAACCCGTTTAAACGGGTTTCCTCTTTCCGCAGCCTGGGACATTCAGTCCCAGGTGGTGCTACTCCCCGCCCGCCTGAATGTCCGCGATAATCCCATCCACCGCTGCCGCCAGGTCTGCCGCCACGCGGCAATCGGCCCAGCGCCCATTGACGCGGGCGCAATGCGCGTTGCCCCGGCCGGTCAACACCAGCGTCGGCTTGCAGCCCGCCGCCAGCCCGGCGGCAATATCGCTCTCGGCGTCGCCCACCAGATACGAGCGGCACAGGTCCAGATTCAGCATTTCCGCCGCGTATTCGATCAGGCCCGGCTTGGGCTTGCGGCAAGTGCAGTCCTGCTCGGGCCGATGCGGGCACCAGGTAATCGCGTCCAGCCGCCCGCCATACGCCGCCACCAGCGCCATCAACCGGCGATTCATGTTCTCCACCATCTCGAACGTTGCCAACTCGCGGGCAATGATCGCCTGATTGGTGACGACCACCACCGGCCAACCCAGGCGGGCCAGCTTTTGCAAGGCTCCCAATACGCCCGGCAGCAGCGCCAGCTCTTCCCAGCTTTTCACATAATCGTCGCGGTTCGCGTTAATAACCCCGTCGCGATCCAAAAAGATGGCCGGGCGGCGCGGCAATGTGGCATTCCGCCGGGCCGTTTGTGGCGACGCGCCAGAGCCATCCGCCAAGATCAAGCTGGGGACCAGCTCGCGCTCGCCCCGGTCGCGCAGGCCGCTGATGATGGCGTGCTCCAACACCATATGCACGTCCTCGATCTGCTCCATGCAAGCATTACCCACCACCACCGGCACGTCCACCAGCCCCGCCAGTTGTCCGCCGCGCCCGCCGACCATCCCAACCGTCGTCAGGCCCATCTGCCGAGCCAGGCGCGCCGCCTGCAACACGTTGGGCGAGTTGCCGCTGCCGCTAATCCCGATCAACACATCGCCAGGACGCGCCAGGTTACGCAGCGGCTCGGCAAAGGCGTTTGCATACTCTGTATCGTTGCTCCATGCCGTGAGCAGCGGCAGATTATCCGTCAGGCCAATGGCCCGAAAGCGGGGCAGACCGATGACGTTGGCCCCTTTGTTCAGATCATTGACAAAATGCGAGGCCGTGGCCGCGCTGCCGCCGTTGCCGCAAAGAAACACGCTCGCCCGGCGCAGGCGGGCGTCGTGCAGCACATCCATCGCCCGCGCAATATCGCCCCAGGGCAGCGCCGCCAGCGTGTCTGTCACGCAGCGCACGTACCTCTGCAAAAACTCTTCCCAGCCGCTCCCTGTCGAGTTGGCCATGATCCTAGTCCCGCCTGATATTAAAGATCACCTTGGAGCCGTCCCGCTCCAGGCGGAAGGACAGTTCGCGCAGGCCATGCAACGCCGAACACACGGCGTCGCGGTGTTGGGGCCGGACATAGAGCAGCATAAAGCCCCCGCCGCCCGCGCCGGTGATCTTGCCGCCCAGCGCGCCCGCCCGCCGGGCCGTCTCGTACATATCGTCCAGGCTGCCGTTGGTGATGCCACTGGCAAGTTGCCGCTTGAGTTGCCAGCCCTGGTGCATCCCCTCGCCCAGCGCGTCCAGTTCCCCGGCCAGCAGCGCGTCCCGCGCCTCCAGAGCCAGCGCCTTCAGCGCCCGCAACACGGCCATTCGCTCCCCGATATGCGCTACTTGCTCGGTGAGAATACTGCTCGCCTGGCGGGTCACGCCGGTGTAAAACAACATCAGCCGATCATCCAGCCTTTGCCGCAGATGGTCGGTTATGTCCAGCGATTCCACATCCACCGTCTCGTCGGGTTTGAAGCGGATCAGGTTCAGCCCGCCATAAGCGGCGATATACTGATCCTGCTTGCCGATAGGCTTGCCCAGAATGTCTATCTCGATGGCACACGCCTGGCGAGCCAGTGTCTCGGCGTCCACCAGCTTGCCCTGGTAAGCGTACATGGCGTTCAGCGCGCCAACTGTCACCGTGCTGGACGATCCCAGCCCCGACCCCTCTGAGGGGATATCGCCCATCGTCGTGATCTCGACCTGCTGCTGGATGCCCGTCACGCGCAGGGCCTCGCGCACCAACTCGTGCTGCAAATCATCCACACAGTCCACCATCTCGGTGCGGGTATAGCCCAGGCGGATCCTGCAGTCAAAGCGCTTTTTGATAATCAAATAGATGTACTTGTCGATGGCCGAGCTAACGACGCAGCCCTCTTCCTGACGGTAGAAATCAGCAAAATCGGTGCCGCCACCCAAAAAGCTGATGCGCAGCGGCGTCTGAACGATGATCATACCACTCTGCCCTCTGCCAGGTCACGCTGGGCCTGGTTGTATTTCTCATAACTCCCAATGTCCAGGAGATACTGCTCTGTGGGATAGCCGTACATGGGCACGCCCTCGGCCAACAATTGCGGGAACAGGTCATGCCCAAAGTCGTAGAACCGCCCGGCGGGCACGCGCGCGAGCACGCCCGGCTCCATAATGTACACCCCGGCGTTCGCCAGGTCGGTGAATACCTGATCCCTGGGGGGCTTTTCCACAAAGCGGGTGATCCGCCCGGTGTCGTCCATCTCCACCAGGCCGCACTCCCACGGGTTGGGCACGCGATACAGCACCACTGTTACCTGCGCCTGCCGCTCCCGATGGGCCGCAGCCACCGCGCTCAGGTCCAGCGCCGTGAGCAGGTCGCCATAGACCACCACAAACGTTTCATCCAGAAATCCCTCCAACGCCTTGGCCCCGCCAGCCGTCCCCAGGATTTCGCGCTCGTGGGAATAGACCAGTCGCACGCCGTGAGCCGAGCCATCGCCGAAATAGTCGGTGATGACCTCCGGCTTGTAGTGCAGGTTGATGCCAATTTCGGTGATGCCATGCCGCTTGAGCCAGGCGATGGTGTGCGCCAGCAGCGGCCTGTCCCCCATCGGGACCATCGGCTTGGGGCGGGTTAGCGTCAGGGGGCGCAAGCGGCTCCCTTCGCCCGCCGCCAGGATCATCGCTTTCATCGGGACGCCTCAATCACTTGTTGGTACACTTCCCAAGTGCGGCGGGCCACCTGTTCGGGCCGAAAACGCTCGTTCGCCACCTGTTGCGCCCGGCGGCCCATCCGCTCCGCCTCCGCCGGGTCGGCCAGCAACCTCCCCAGCGCATCGCCCAACGCCACGGGATCGCCCTCCGGCATGGGGGGCAACGGCAGAATGTACCCCGTAACCCCTTCCTCCAACATCCAGGGCGTGCCCCCGGCAGCCGTGGCAACGCTGGGCACCCCGGCGGCCATCGCCTGCTCAACGACCATCGGCGCGGTCTCTTGAAAAGAGGGCAACACGAACGCGGCGCAGGTGGCATATTCTTCCAACACCTGCTCCTGCGCCAGATGCCCCAAAAAGGTCACGGACTGCTCGACGCCCAGTTCGCGGGCCACCTCTCGGCAGGTCTGCACATACGCCGGGTCGGTGGTCAGGGAACCCGCCACGCGCAAGTGCGCGTCTGGCGCGACCTTGCGCGCGCGCGCCAACGCGCGCACCAGGGGCAGCACCCCCTTGCGCGGGATGACCGGCCCGGCGAACAGCAGCCGCCCCGCTACAGGCCGCCGCTCCAGCTCAAAGAATCGCTCGTCGCAGGCGTTCTCCACCAGATAGGTCGTGCCGGTGAATAGCCCATCGAATACCTGAGCCACATAGGGGGTAATCAGCATCAGATGGCGCGTGCGTCGCACCACAGAACGCTCATAGCGCACATCCAGGTACGCCCGCAGGCGAGCGGGCCATTCGGTCAGCAGCTTGGCCTCCTGCGAGATGATGCCGTGTACGGTGAGCACCGAGGGATAGGGCGCAGCCAGCGCGCCGCCAGCATACAGCCCCGATCCGTGCGCGTGCACGATGTCCGGCTGCAATGCGCGCAGCGCCTCCCCCATTGCCGCCACCTCCCGGCGATGGTTGGTCAGGCGGCCCAGCCGCGCGCGGGGCAAATAAGTCACTACCGCCCCATCTCGCTCTACCTGCCTGGGTTCGGTCAACTGCTCCTTGCAGGTGATGATGTGCAGCTCCACGTCGGGCATTTTGCACAACTCGCGCTGGACGTACACGATGGCGACTTCGACACCGCCCAGCCGCTCCGTGTCCAGCGGATAGGGACCCAGGATCGCTACTTTCATCCGGCCTTCTCCAATGATGTATGGGCGCGATCAGTCTGGCTTTTGCGCGCAAACCATGATGCTGGGGATAATCCGCGCCTTGAGGCTCGCAGGCCAGGCGTGTACCCGCAGCAGACCCAACAACGCCTCCCAGGCGCAGGCCAGCCACAGCCCCGCCCCCCGAATATGCCATAGCTTGCCCAGACGGTGCAATATCCGAGGCTCCACCCAGGCAACGCAGAACCCATATTCCCGCAGCAGGCGGGACAGCTCGCCGAGCGTGTAATTGTGGAGATGAAAGCCCGCCGACACCCGCCCACTCCACAGCCGCGACGGGGTGTAGAGCAGATAGCAGCCCCCCGGCTTGAGCACGCGCTGCGCTTCGGCCAGATGCCGCCGCATATCCGCCAGCGAGATATGCTCCACCAGATTCTCGCTCACCACGTAATCATAGCTCGCGTCGGGCGCTTCCAGGGCGCGGGCATCCCCAAACACATAGCGCAGGTCCAGACCATCCTGCCCGCCCCAGCGCGCGCGGGCCTTTTCCAGCGCCAGCAGCGATACATCGGTGGACAGGACGTGGTTCCCCTGCTGCGCCAGCAGGTAGGCCGTCTCGCCGTCGCCTGTGCCCACCTCCAGCACGCGCGAGCCAGGCCGAATGCTCGCCAGCACCACAGCGCGAATGCGATCATCCACGCTGGAGCGGGGGTTCACCTCGGCGTATATCTCCCCCTCGCCATCCTGTCGTTGCAGGAACTCGGCGTGCAGCTCATCATAGGCCCTCTGGAAATCCTCCGCCGAGGCCCCTTCCAGCAACTTTTCGCGCCAACGCCCTTCAATCTCGAACTCGGTCTCGCTTTTATAGCGCCCATTCGAGCCAGCCGCCCCCTGGGAGCCTGTCGTGCCTGCCATCGCTTGCTATCCCTCCCCCGCCGTCTCGCCCGATATGGATGGCGCCGTCCCTTGTGGCGCCGTCACTGGTGACGCCGCCACTGGTGACGCCGCCACTGGTGGCGCTGACGCCCGCCGCCGCTCTCCCGCTACCATCCCAAAATACCCGCCGATCACCAGGAACATGACCATCGTGTTATAGTAGCCGGACAAAATATCCATCACAAAGGCGGGGGCCAACACAGCGGCCATCGACGCCAGAAACACGCCGGTGATATCCGCCAGCCAGGTATCCCCCTGCTGCCGGGCCTCGCGCCGCACCTTCAGGGCGGAAAATATCATTACCACCAGGAACACCAGGAATGGAACCAGCGCCACCACCCCGCCCATCAGCATCACCCACAAATACGTGTTGTGGGGCGTCGGCACGGCCCGCAGGTACACATCCCAATGGGCATAACGCTTGTAAAAAGTAGAAAAGTTGTCATACCCTACGCCGAACAAGGGGTGATCGCGGATCATCTGAAAAGCGACATCCCACGTTTCCACGCGGTAATCCAGCGGCCCCTGGGCGGTCAGTCGCTCTTGCACCACGCTACTGGTCAGGATGATGGCCCCATACACGACGCCCACCACTGCGCCCATCGTCAGCAACACCAAAAAGATGCGGCGAAAGCGGGGCACAAACAGCGCCATCACGATCATCGAGGCCAGCAGCCCGCCCCATCCGGACCGGTTCATGAAGAAATAGACACCGGCCATCATCAGCGCCACCACCAGCAGCAGCTTCATCCGGTGGCGGCGGGCGTTCAGGCACAGATACCACACCCACGGCACAGCAATATTGATCGTCAGGGCGATGTAGGCCGGGTTACCCAACAACCCCACCACTCGCCGAATGCTGGCCGTATACTGGATACTGCGGTCTTCGGGGTAGAACCAGACATCGCCGGTCAACTGCTCGCGGGTCGCCAGGAATGCCAGATAGAACCCGATCACCAACAGCGCCAACATCATCCCGCGCATCTCGCGCCGGTCAGTGATCAGGTTGCGCGCCAAGAAATAGATGGCCGCCGGAACGATGAGCAGGTCGAAAAACGACTGGACGGCCTGTTTGATGGGGGTGAGGGTGGCGGGCAGCGAGTTGGCCGCTCCAAAGCAGAACAGCACCAGCAGGAAATCTACCCAGGTCGCGCGGGCCAGCTTGCGCCGCAGGCTGGCCGCCTGCGCCAGAATCAGGACCAGCAGCGTGCCGGTCATGATACGGTTCAGCGTCAGGTTGGGAATCCCGCGCCCCAATTCGATATTCAGGTAGACGAACCGCGCAAAAGGGGCCAACACGATCCACAGCAGCAGCGCGTGCCGTTGGTTAATCAGGGCGATGGCGATGAACGTCGCCAGCCCCGTGGCCGTCACCAGGATGGGCCATTCATCGGCGGCGATCTTTTTGCCCATGAACAGGCCCAGCCCAATGCCCACCAACGCCAGCAACAGCGTGCCAATCCCGATCAGCGCCACGCGCAAGGTCTGTCGCAGCCGGGCTTTATCGAGTTGGTTGCTGCTTTGTGGCTCGATCAACGCAGGATATCCTTATAGACACGTTCTATGCCAGACACATAGGCTTGCATGGTAAATCGCTGCTCAACGACCTGCCGCGCAGCGCGAACCCACCGCTGCCGCTGTTCGGGGTCGCCCAGGGCGCGGGCAATCGCTCCGGCCATCGCGGCGGCATCCCCCGGCGGGACCAACAGCCCCGTCGCGCCGTCCTCGATTATCTCGGGCACCGCCCCGGCGTCTGTCCCAATCACGAGCACCCCGGCAGCCATCCCCTCGATCAGCACCCGCCCGAACGGTTCCGGCGAGCTAGAGGCGTGTACCATTACGTCCATCGCCCGCAACACGCGGGGCACGTCCTTGCGAAAGCCGGTAAAGCGAATGACCTCATCCAGCCCCAGCGTGTGGGTTAGCTCTGCCAATTCCTGCGCGTAGGCCGCTCCATTGGCCTCCGCCCCGCCGACAATCAGCCCCCGCAGCCGGGGATGGTCGGTGGTCAGCCGGGCCAGCGCCTCCAGGAACACGCGCTGCCCTTTCCACTCGACCAGCCGCCCGACACAGCCCACTACCTCGTCGTCGCGGCCCAACCCCAACTCGGCGCGCACCTCGGCGGCATCCACAGGCTGATCCATGTCCGCCAGATCGAGGCCGTTATAGACCACCCAACTCGGCTCGACCCGCCCGCCCAGCGTGCGCTGGTGGGCGTCCACGGCGTGCGAGATGCACACATACCCCGCCAGCGAGCGCGACAGCCATCGGTCGAAATGGTTGCGCTCGTCCAGCGCCCGCAGATGGCAGATCGCGGGCAACCGCAGCCGCCGGGCGGCCAGCACCCCCGCCCGACTGACGCCGACGGTGTCGTTCAGGTGTACCAGCGCGGGCCTGATGGCGGCCATGTGTTGGCCAATCGCCCGCGCATCTCGCAGCACGCGGGGAACCTGCCGCGCATAGAACCCGGCCAGATGCACCACCCGCTCCCCTAGCATACTGCTTTTCAGGCGATGGACCAAACGGCTGCCCCGCACCGACGCGACTGCCCGGCCATCCTGATAGGCGGGGCCACTCGCCCCGCCGGGGATCGTCACCACCGGCACATCCAGGGCGCGAAAGCGGGCCACATAGGGGTTGCTTGCGCGCAGCAGCACATGCGGCTCGTACCGTCGGCGGTCCAGCCCCTTGACCAGATAGTACAGGCTGATGACCGACCCGCCCACGGCGGGAGCCAGGTCCACATAGAGCACGCGCTGGGCAGATGCCATCACCGGGGTTGAATCTCCGGCCGCTGCTCGGGCTGCTGCCGGGCCGCCCGGCCCACCGCTCCCAGGAACTCGATCACGAACGAGAGCAGGAACCCGACCAGGATGCTCACCACGCCGCCCACCATCACCCACTGCATGGTCTTGGACGGCACTGGCTCATCTGGCTTGCGGGCCGGTTCAATGATCTGGATATAGCCCAGTTCCTCCGCCTGCAACTGCTTCAGTCGCGCCTCGTTCTCCCGATCCCACAAAAAGTTATAGTTACTCGTCGCCCTGGAGAGGTCCCGTTCCAATGCGTTGAACTTGACGCCGAGCGTGAGCAAGTTACGCATTTCCTCGGTACGATCCTCGATCATCTGATCGTAAATCTCCAGGCTGCGCTCATAGCCTTCGCGGGTGGCCTCGTAATCCAGCGCCCTGGCCTCATGTTGGCGGGCCAAATCCTGATAGAACCTGAGCGAGCCCGAAGCATCGGCATCGGCAGCAGACGCGGCAATCTCGTTTGCCTTGGCCTGCGCTGCTTGCTGCTGTTCTCGGTAGACTTGGGCAAAGGTGTCATTGCGGTCCAGTTCGATGACCGTCCGGTCTCGCTCCAGCTTCAGGCTGCGGACCATCTCCTGCAAAGCCAGCGTCTCACGCTCCACCGACTCGAGGCCATGCGTGCGCTTGAACTCGAGCACAGCCTCCTCGGCCTTGAGCATGTTCTCCCTCTCTTGCTCCAGCAACCCCGAGACAAACTCCCGCAGCACCCGCGAAGGGGTAGCACGCACCTCGCGATAGTTCGCCAGGGCGTTGTTCACCTGCGTGGTGGCGATGGCCTCGGCAGTTCCGGGGTCGTCCGACTCGGCCGTCACCAGGATGAAATCCCCCTCCACCGCAAAGGTCAGGCTGTTGACCAGATCCAGCGCGCCAATGTCCAGGTTCAGGTCGGCGATGGTCTTCCAGGCCACAAACCCGCTTTTCAGGGCGCGAATGAAATCATTCTGCGCCTGGGTGATCTCGTCGATAGTGCTAGAGCGATAGGTCGAAAAGAGGGACACGTCCGAGCGGTCGGTGGCCAACACCTGCAACCGCACCGAGGCGCGGTATACGGGCTTGGCCGTAATGGTCACCGCCAGGATGACGCCCACCGTCACCAGGAACAGCAGCGCCGTCAGCCACAGGCGCTTGCGAATGATGTTCAGATATACGATAAAGTCTGCTGCCGCTTGCATGGGCTACTCCTGCTTCCGGTCCGAGCAACCGTTCCCCGCGTGGTAGCTGTGTCGCCGTACCTTGCGGAAGGTGACGATCAGCTCTTCGCCGTCCGACGCGCTCCCCGCGCCCGTCTCCAATTGCACCAACAGGGGGCGCAACGAGGCCCCCTCGTTCGCCTGCTGCTGCCGCAGGGCAGCGGAACGCTCAGAGCGATGCTCGGTACCGACCACGTCGAACCCCATTTTACCACAGGCGGATCGCAATTCCTCCAGGACACGCTGCGAGTCGCCATCCGCGGCCACCACCAGCACCAACGTCCCCCCCGGAACCAGCACCCGGTTGATCTCGCCGAGTAGCCTCTCCGTCAAGAGTTCAGCCGTCACCGGCTCGCTGACCAGCACCTTGTCATAGCACTCGGCCAGAAAGCGCAAGGGCAAATCCTGGGCGTGGTGCAACCCCACATTGCGCAAGCCTGCCTTTTGCCGCACCTGGCGCGCCAGTTCGATCTTTTGCGCGTCGGTATCAATGGCGTCCACGTGTGCCTGATATTGCGTGCCCAGGGTGAACGCGTCATACCCCAGACCACAACGCAAGTTCAGAATACGATCACTGCGCTGCACTTGCATCCCCGATAGGACGCACAGCGCCCGCTCCTGCGCCCTGGCGTCTAGCCGGGCCCCAAATGTATGAACGGCCAACTGCTTCAGATAACCGGCCCAATGGCTGCCGCTCGCGGCTCCATCCGAGGCATCGCCCTGACTCTGGCGAGGGAAGGAAGCCGCCCCCTGGGATTGAACCAATCTGGAGTGAACTGTCGTTGTCACGCCACACCCCTCTTTCGTAATGTCGCTTCAATCAACGCGGAAATCCGCTCGACTCGATCCCGCCAGGTATTGCGCGCTGCTCGCGCCTGGCGTTCCGTCCGTAGCGCCTCGTCCTGTTCAGCCAACGCAGCGCCGATAGCGTCCACAAACGCCGCCCCATCCCCTACAATGCGGATCACTGCCTGCTCCTCGCGCACGGCGGGGATATCCGTCGCTACCACCGGCAGCCCACAAGCCAGATACTCGTACATCTTGAGCGGGTGGATGTTCTGCGTCCACGCATTCTGGCGATAGGGCAACAGCCCCACATCACAGGCGGCGGTGAACTCGGCCACCCGTTGCCCCGGAACCTGCCCCACGACCCGCACGTTGGGCCGCTCGCGCAGGGCGTCCATCTCGCGCCGCGCATCCGCCGCCAGCATTTGCACCGGCCCCACCAACACCAGCGCCGCTTGCGGATAGGCGTCGGCCACCTGCAACAGCAGGCCGGTGTCAATCTTGTCGTTGAGCGCGCCCACATACCCAATGCGCGGGCGCGGCACGCCGAGCAATTCTGGCGGGTCTACCTGCTCGCGAGCGGCGGCGGCAAACCGCTCGTAATCCACCCCGTTGGGAACCCAATGGGTGTTGGGGTTTGTGCCCCCCTTGCTCTCCAACAGCCCCCGCGAGGTCACCAGTACCAGGTCCGCCCTGGCGATGAGCGCCCGCTCGCGTCGGCGAATCTCGTCCACCCGCGCCGGGTCCACGTCCGCATAGCCGGTATACTCGTCCACAATATGGTAGATCAACAGACATTCCCCATAGCGCCCCGGCACGTCGTCCATGTCCGGGCGAAACAGCCACAGGATGGGCCGGTCCATCCCCACCTGCCGCATGGCACGGCACAGGGAAGCCTTACGCAAAGCGTCCGTCAGTAAGCGCAGGGGTTCGCGGCCAGTCAGGGGAGCGTACAGTGGCGGGCGATACACATGCAGACCGGCTTGCACCGTAACCAGGCGGGGAGCGCGCCGCCCGTGAAAGAGCTGACCGCTCCGGACTTGCTGAACCACCGACCGCAGGTATGGCCGTGGCTCAACATAGATCACCTGGTTCTGCTCGGCCAGCACCGACAAAAGCTGGTGGCGATTGCGCCACAACGCCTCCCAGGGGTCCGGCGCGAAGCAGAGAATGCCCCTTCCGCGCAACACAGGCAAACCTTTCTATGATGATGGCCTCAGTGTATAGCAGTCCGATGAAAAATGTATGAACCCGGTCCCCGAAGAGATGACAACCTTTTCATTCTATGCGCTTTTCATCAACCAACTGCTATGCAGAACGGGCAGTAGCCCTCAGCCCCAGGCCGCAGCCCTCCCACCGCCGCGCCTACTCTTGCAGCGAGACGGGATATGCTCTGTCCGCCGCCGCGTCCGGCTCCCAGTAGCGATACCGCCATAGCGCCCGCAGCGCCGGCAGGCCGTCTTTCCACGGCGACAGCTTTTTCTCCTCGCGTGGGTCGTAGGAAATGGGCACTTCGCAGATCTGATACCCCATACGGATGACCTTGGCGGTGATCTCGGGTTCCAGGTCAAAGCGGTTGCATTCGATATCCAACTGCCGGGCGATATCTGCCCGCATCACCTTGTAGCAGGTCTCCATATCGTGGATATGGACCCCGTACATAACGTTCGTGAGGAAGGTGAGGAACTTGTTACCCAGTCGCAGCAGCAGCTTTTGCCCTCTAAAGTCGCGTACGCCATACACCACTTGCGCCTTGCCCTGGATAATCGGCTCCAGCAGCGCCGGGTAATCCTGGGGGTCGTACTCCAGATCAGCGTCCTGGATAATCACAGCGTCGCCCTGCACCGCCTGAATGGCCGTGCGAATGGCTGCCCCCTTGCCCCGATTCACCGGATGGCGGATCACTCGCAATTCGGGGATATCCTTCACGTGGTTCAAGATTTCGGCTGTCCGGTCATTCGAGCAGTCATCAACCACAATGATCTCTTTGTCGATATCTACCGCGGCCACCCGGCGCAGCAGGATTTCGACCCCTGCCTCTTCATTATAGACCGGTATCAACACGGATAGCCTCATCTCACCCTTCCTTGTCCTGATAATGAGCACCTGACGCCGCCCCGTGGGCAAGGTCCCCACGGTATAGCGTCGCGTGCTGTCTGGCGATGACCCGCCAGTCAAGTTGCTCCATGTAGGCCACACAGGCTCGCCGCATCGCCGAGAGATCGCGTCCGCGAGCATCGCCCAGCGCCGCCGTCAATCCCTCGGCCAGATCGGCGTCGTACAGAATACCCCGCTCCCCAGCCGGACTCGCTAGCGCCAGAAAGCTACCCAGCGCAGGCGCGATGATGGGCACGCCAAAAGTAAAGGCCAGGAACGCCGCCCCCGATGTGGTCACATGCCGATAGGGGAGCACGACCACATCGCAGGAATTGAAATATACCTGCAAATCATCCTCCGCGACAAATCGCAGGTGCAGGCGAACGCGGCCATCGTCTCCGGCTAATTGCCGTATTTGCTGGTCGTATCCAGGCTCGTGCAGTTCCCCGGCTATCAGCAAAACGGCGTCCGGATCGGGCATGGTCCGGAAAGCGGCGATCAAGTCCTCGACTCCTTTATAGGGGCGAATGCGCCCCAAAAAGAGGTACACGAACGCCTCCGGCGCGATGCCCAGCCTTTCCCGCGCCGCCTCTCGCGTCACGGTGTTGGGGTATACCGTCGCATAGTTCCCGTGGGGAATCACCCGCACGCCCCGCCGCCGATGCCAGCGCCGCGCCAGCAGGTCGGCGGTGTCCTGGTCGTGCACATGCACACCCTGCGCCAGCGCAAACAAAACGGCATTGCCCAGCCGCGCCAGCGTGGGCCGCTGCCCCTCGTGCTGTTGCAGGTTATGCACCGTGTAGATCAAACGTATGCCCGCCAACCGCGCCAGCAGCACGCCCAGCATCACCGAGACCCAGCGCTTCAGGCTGCGCGCCAAACTGGGATAAACGAACAGCAGTTCCGCCCAGTGGATATGCACCACGTCCACGCGCCGACGCTCGCGCCATACCCACCCCAGGGAGAACCCGTCCACCACTTCCGGCGCAAGCGCCAGGTCGGGCTGCCGCAACCCCTCGCACAGCAGATCCACATACGGGTTGCGCTTGACTCGCGAGATAATCGCGACCCGCAAACAATCGGCGGCCCGCAACCCCTCCCCTGCTACAGTCGGCTTACGCACGGGTCTGCCCCTGGGCCACCCGCAGGCGGCGAAACTCGCGCACAATCCCCTGCACTACCTGCGCCGCCACCTGCCGAATATCGGCGTCGTAAGCGTACATGGCCCCCAGGTAGAGCAGCAACGCCAGCCCGCCCGACAGAGGCAGGCCGATGAACGGGTGAATGATTGGCTCGATCACCAGATATAGCTCGTGGCAGAGCAAGGCCGACACGATTGCGGCCAGCAGCATCGGCAGCAGAATGCGCGCATAGCGTTTCCAGGAAGCCATAATCACCCGGTTAGTCATGACCACGCTCAGCCCAAAGTCCAGCACCGACACCACCGCCGACAAGACCGCCACCCCCGTGATCCCACCGAAATGAATCGCCGGGTAAAGCCCCACAGCCATAACCACCAGCCGCACGGTGGCGATGCCAAACAGCCACTTGGGCTTGCCGCCCGCCTTGAACACGTTGCCCATGTTGACGGCAACGGCCCGCGCCAGGCCATACACGGCCAACCACTGCAACGGCACCACCGCATCCGCCCATTTGCGCCCATACGCCACAATCATGAAATCTTTGGCAAACACCATCGTGACAATCGCAATGGGAATGGCTGCCAGCGAAACATACTTCATACTGCGGAAGAACGCCTCTTGCAAGCGGCTCAGG